>JAFRZS010000167.1 GCA_017442445.1 Clostridia bacterium | reverse complement strand
TTAATGCTCTGTCTCAAAAATTCATTTGTATTTTTATATTTTAGTTGAAAAAATACATACATTATGATAGAATATTATGGATATATTATTGAAAAGAGGTCAGAAAATGAAAGGAAAATTTTATATAACCACAGCTATAGCTTACACCTCAAGAAAACCTCATATCGGTAACAGCTATGAAATCGTTTTAACCGATGCTATTGCAAGATACAAAAGATTGCAAGGCTATGATGTTTTCTTCATGACAGGTACCGATGAACACGGTCAGAAAATTGAAGAATATGCAAAAGCTGCAGGTGTTACGCCTAAGGAATATGTTGACAAGGTATCAACTGAAATACGTGATATCTGCGACAAGCTCAATACTACCTATGACCATTTTATCCGCACAACTGACGACCATCACGAAAAGGTTGTTCAGAAAATATTTAAAAAGCTCTATGAACAAGGCGATATCTATAAGAGTGTTTACGAAGGACTTTACTGCACTCCCTGCGAGTCTTTCTGGACAGAATCTCAGCTTGTTGACGGTAAATGCCCCGACTGCGGTCGTGAAGTTAAACCCGCTAAGGAAGAAGCTTATTTCTTAAAGCTTTCCAAGTATCAGAAACAACTTGAAGACTATATTGAAAATCAGCCTGATTTCATTTTCCCTGAAGCTCGTAAAAAAGAAATGCTCAACAATTTCATTAAACCCGGTCTTCAGGATTTGTGTGTATCTCGTTCAAGCTTCAAGTGGGGTGTTCCTGTTGACTTTGATGACAGACACGTAATTTATGTTTGGGTTGATGCACTTTCAAACTATATCACAGGTATCGGTTACGATATTGATAATCCCTCGGAGCTTTATAAGAAATACTGGCCCGCAGATGTTCACATCATCGGTAAAGATATCGTCCGTTTCCACACAATCTATTGGCCTATTATTCTTATGGCTCTCGGTGAGCCTTTACCGAAACAGGTTTTCGGTCATCCGTGGCTTTTATTTGGTGAGGACAAGATGTCAAAATCAAGAGGTAATGTTATTTATGCTGACGATTTAGCAGACCTGTTCGGTGTTGATGCGGTAAGATATTATCTTCTCAGTGAAATGCCCTATGCTGCTGACGGTTCAATCACATATCAGACAGTTATTGAAAGATATAATTCAGATTTGGCAAATACTCTCGGTAATCTTGTTAACCGTACTATCGCTATGACAAACAAATATTTCAGCGGTATTGTTTCTGCTCCGACAGCCAAAGAAGAACTCGATGAAGAGCTTATCAACTGTGCACTTGATGCAGTAAAGAATATCGAAAAGCTTATGTCTGAATACAGAGTTGCAGATGCTATTAACGAAGTCATGAACCTTGCAAAGCGTTCTAACAAATATATTGATGAAACAATGCCTTGGGCTCTTGCTAAGGACGAGGACAAAAAAGAACGCCTTGCTACTGTTTTATATAATCTTCTTGAAAGTATCAGATATATTGCTATTCTTCTCAAGCCCTTTATCCCCGAAACATCAGATAAGATTTTTGCACAGCTTAACTGTGATGTAACATCTTATGAGTCACTTGAAACTTTCGGAGGTTTAAAGGAAGGTACAAATGTTACTGCTCCCACTCCCCTTTTCTCACGTATTGACGCAGAAGAAATGCTCAAGAAAATTGAGGAAATGAATGCAGCTAACGAAGAACCTGAAATTGAAGAAATGCCCAAGATTGAATATGACGATTTTGCAAAGGTTGATTTGAGAGTTGCAAAGGTAATTGATTGCGAACCTGTAAAACGCGCAAAGAAGCTTTTGAAACTCACACTCAATGACGGTACAAAGACCCCGCGAACTGTTGTTTCAGGTATTGCTCCCTGGTATAAACCTGAAGACCTTATCGGCAGAAATATCGTTCTTGTTGCAAACCTCAAACCCGCAAAGCTCTGCGGTGTTGAAAGTAACGGTATGATTTTAGCCGCAGACGCTGAAAACGACGAAGCAAAAGTTATTTTTGTTGATGATCTTCCGGTAGGAGCAAAAATCAGATGATAAATAATATTTTTGACTCTCACGCACACTATGATGACAAATCATTTAACGAGGACAGAATTGAACTTCTGTCCTCGTTAAAGAATAAAGGCGTTGTCGGTATTGTAAACTGCGGTTCTGACATAAAATCTTCAGAAACAGGAATCTCCTTAGCTGAAAAATTTGATTTTGTTTTCGCCGCCGCAGGTGTTCACCCTCACGAAGCCGAAGATATGACAGCAAAAGATTTTGATAGATTATCAACTATTCTTAAGCACGAAAAATGTGTTGCTCTCGGTGAAATCGGACTTGATTATCATTATGACTTTTCCCCGAGAGATATTCAGAAGGATATTTTTGAAAAACAACTTCAACTTGCCGTTGAAACTGATATGCCTGTAGTCATTCATGACAGAGAAGCTCATCAAGATGTTCTTGACTTAATTACTAAGTACAGACCTAAAGGAATTATTCATTGTTTTTCCGGAAGTGTTGAACTTGCTGAAATTTATGTGAAAATGGGAATGTATATCGGACTTGGCGGAGCTGTTACTTTTAAAAATGCAAAGAAGCCTGTTGAGGTTGCGAAGTATGTGCCTCAAGACAAGCTGCTTGTTGAAACTGACTGTCCGTATATGACACCTGTTCCTTTCAGAGGGCAACGCAATGATTCTTCTTTCATTGAGTATGTTATTTTAAAAATGTCTGAAATCAGACAGGAATCACCTGATTTTATTGCTGAACAAACTATGAAAAACGCAAGAGAAATTTTCTCTATATAACACAAGCACCGAGTTTTCACTCGGTGCTTGATTTTTTTATTTGTCTGTTACAGAAACTACATCTGTATAGTCTGTGATAACTTCACCGTCACCGTTAATGTAAACAATGAAGCCTCTTGCATAGAAAGTCTTACCTGATGATGTTTTTACTGTTAACATATACTGTCCGTCGTTATCGGTATGTACTGTTCTGTAAAGTCTGATTGCAGTCTGATTTTCTTCAGAATGTGCTTCAAATGTCAGGTTTTCATTCGTTCCGACCTCTGCAGACTGTGTAAGCAACAAGCCTGAGCTTATAAATACGAAATCTTCAGGTATTTCTCTTGTTACCATGAACTCTGCTTTGTATGTAGTTTCTGTCGCCTCTTTTATTTCGGTTGTAAGCGTTACTATTGCTTTAACTTCTTCCAAAGTATCAGCAAAGACAGCTGTTACTGTCATACTCTTGTATGCATAGAACTTGTATGTTCTGTCGTAACTTGCTACATCTGTTCCGTTGAGCGACCAACCGACAAATACTTGGTTTGCAGGAATCTGACTGTCTTCAATTGTAAGTGTAACAGGTGAGTTGTATCTGTATGTTTCTTCAGTTGTTTCTTCTCCGATTACAGTTGTAATTGTGAATAACTCGTCTGTAAGTTCATATACAGATGTGATTATCATATTTTCTGTTACTGCATTAAAGTCTGCATTCCAGTTTACAAAGGTATATTCGCCGTGTGTTTCTGCAATGTCAGGAGCTTTCGCTGCTTCTCCTGCTACCACTTTCTGTTCGCTGATGATTGTCTTGAGGATCGAATCAACAAATGTTACTGAATAGTAGCCTGACTCTTCTGCTTCTGAATATACAGCTACGAGATACCAGTCTGCTTCAAGTGTGAATGTAAGCGTTTCTTCGTAAGATACAATTCTGTTTCTTGTTCCGCTCGGTCCTACATCCTTCCAGTACAAGAACTCTCTGTTGTCTCCGTCAGGTACCGCTCTCAACGTTACCTTTGTGCCGTAAACAACTTCATCGTTTCTGTACTTGTTGCCCTGTAAGGATTCCGCATTGTCACCAAGTGCTACATATACATTTGAGTATGTTGTTGAAACGTCAAGTGTGTATGCTGACAATTCCTTTTCCCAACGAGCATAGAGTGTTCTGTTTGATGTACCCAACACTTCTTCTGTTGAAGTAAAGTCAATTCTGTAGCCTGTTTCATCT
>JAFRZS010000166.1 GCA_017442445.1 Clostridia bacterium | reverse complement strand
GGCAACAACGATGATTTTGTTGACAAGTATGCTGTGTGGTATCTTGATTTTTTGAGTGATTGTTTTTCTCACTACAGAACCCGTGACGGCGGCGCAATTTATATCGCTATGGCGGCGAATGTAAATAATATCTATGCAGGAAGACGAATTTCAGCAACACCTGACGGCAGAAAAAAAGGTGAGCCTTTATCTGATGCGGCATCGCCGACCTACGGTAGAGATATAAAGGGTGCTACATCAACAATTAACAGTGTTACAAAGCCTGATTATACAAAGGTGTCCTGCGGTACTGTTATAAATCAGAAATTCTTCCCGACGATGTTTGAGGGAGAAAAGCTATATAAACTTTTGGCGCTTGTGAAAACATATTTCAAAAAAGGCGGTCAGGAGTTGCAGATAAATGCAACATCAAGAGAAATACTCATTGATGCTATGGAATACCCTGAAAAATATCCGACTTTGGTTGTCAGAGTATCGGGATATTCAGATTATTATGTAAGACTTTCAAAAGAAGTACAGCTTGATATTTTAAACCGAACACAACACGGATAGGAGGAATACAATGCTCAATATATCGAACATTCAGCATTTTTCCGTTGGTGACGGTGACGGAATCAGAACAACTGTATTTCTGAAAGGCTGTAATCTCAGATGTCCGTGGTGCCATAACCCCGAAACAATACCTTTTGAAGCGGTAAAACTCAATTATCCGAAGCTTGACAAAACAGAAATATGCGGTAAAAAAATGACCGCTGAAGAAGTTTTTAAAGAAATTCTTGAAGATAAAGCTTTTTACGAAGAAAGCGGAGGCGGAGTAACATTAAGCGGCGGCGAAACGATGTTACAGGCAAATGCGGTAGCAGAACTTTTAAAGCTTGTAAAACAAGATGGAATATCGGTCTTTATTGATACGGCAGGTTGCGTACCGTATTCTGAATTTGAAAAAATAAATACATATGTTGATACATATTTATTTGATTTCAAGACGGCGTCTGAAGAAAAGTATGCTGAAATAATAAAAGGTGATTTATCTCTGGTAAAAGAGAATATAAGAAAGCTAATAAAAGCTCATAAAAATATCCGTATAAGGATACCTCTGATACCGGACTTTAATATTGATGCACAATCTATTGAGTATATGTGTGATGCACTCAGAGAGCTTGGAGTGAAAAAAGTTGATTTATTACCGTTTCACAGAATGGGAAGCGGAAAATACGAAGCACTTTCAAAAGAGTACAAATATAAAAATACTCAGTTGATTGATAAGAAAACACTTGAAAGAATAAAAAATAAATTTTCAGAATATTTTGAAACTACTATTGAAAATTAGGAGATGTAATTATGAAAGCAAAAGCAGCAGTATTTATGGGAGTAAATAAAGATTTTGATGTGCGTGAGTTTGATGTGGTTGAAGCACCGAAAGGTTATGGCAGAATGGATCTTATTGCAAGTGGTATCTGCGGTACGGATATTCATTTTCATAACGGGAAACTTGCGATAAATCCGCCCACAATCATAGGTCATGAATTTGTCGGAAGAATAACAGATCTTGACACAGAAGCGGCCGGGAAATATAATCTTAAAATTGGTGATGCGGTAATTGCTGATATTGCAGTGCCTTGCGGTGAATGTATCTTGTGCAAAAACGGTGACGATGCAAACTGTGTGAATATGCAGGTTACAAACGGCGGAAGCATTGATGAATCTCCGTATCTCTACGGTGGGTACACAGAAGTTAATTTCACACCACTTACAAACCTCATAAAAATTCCCGAAGAAGTTGACCCGACAATTGCCTCAACATTTGCGTGTCCCGGTCCCACAGCAGTTCATGCTGTATCTCTCGCAGAAAAAGCAGGAGTTGATTTTTCAAAAATAAATGTTGCTGTTGTACAGGGCTTAGGACCCGTCGGAATTTTTGCGGTAATGTATCTGAAAAAAATCGGTGTTAAAAAGGTTTATGCAATCACAGCGGGTAACAACGAAAAGCGTGAACAGTTGGCACTTGAATTAGGAGCAGATAAAGTTTTCAATCTGAGCGCAGGTACAGCAGAAGTCACCGCAGAGTTACAGAAAGAAAACTGCGGTCTCGGAGTTGATCTATGCTTTGAAGCATCGGGTGCTCCTCAGGCGGTAGTACAAGGTATGGATATATTGAGAAACAGAGGCGTCTATCTTGTGCCCGGACAGTATTCTGCATCAGGCGGAATTGAAATTCAGCCTCAGATGATTACATTCAAAGCTTTGCACATTATCGGTTCATCACAATATTCAATGTGCGATGTTGACAAGTATCTTAAGTTTTTGGTTGCTAACCCTGACCTTCATACAAAAATTGAAAAACTTGCAAATAAATATACAATAGATAAAATAAACGAAGCTTTTGCAGATGCAAAAGCAGGTAATAATATCAAAACAATGTTGGTGAAATAAGATGGATATTATAATTTTCGGCGGACAGAGCAATATGCAGGGGCAGACAGAAGCATTATCGGAATCCGAAGTGGTAGAAAATGCCTATGAATACAAGTTTTTGAGTGACAGCCTTGTCCCTTTGAAGAATCCCGTAGGTGAAAATATAATGTATGATAACACACAGGGGAAATCTATAGAATCGAAAACAGATTTGTCCTTATGGTTGAAAGAACACAAAACGGGCAGTGCCTGTTACGGCAATACAAATCTTGTTCCTGAATTTTGCAGAGCATATATAAAAGAAACAGGAAAAGAACTTCTCGCAGTTCATGTCGCAAAAGGCAGTACGGAAATTCATCAATGGCTGCCCGGCACAGACGGTTATGATATCCTGGTGAAGAAATCCTCGGCGGCAATAAAAAAAGCCGACAAAGTTGATAAAATCTACTTTGTGTGGCTTCAGGGTGAAAGCGATGCAATTTATAGTAAGACAAAGGCTTACTATAAAGAAAAAATCACAGAACTCAACGAAGAGCTTAAAAAGGATTTAGAAATTGATAAATTCGGTGTAATCAGAGTCGGACACTTTACAAAAGACGAAAGAGATATTGAAATTATTGATGCACAGACAGAAATTTGTGAAGAAAATCCCGATTTTCTTATGCTGACAAAAATTGCAACAGAAATCAATCAACAGCCTGAATATATGAATCCTTATGTCGCAGGTCACTATAGTGCAAAAGGACTTGAAATTTTAGGTTCTTTGTCAGGCGAAGCACTCGGAAAATTCAGAAATAAATAAAATTACCGCAATCGTTTGTTAAATGAACGGTTGCGGTTTGTATTTGATGCTTACTTGAAAGTTTTGATAAAAAGTGTTATATTATATCCGTAATAACAGTCAAGAGGTAAAGTTATGACAAGAATAATGTTTGTATGCCACGGGAATATATGCCGTTCACCTATGGCGGAATTTATTTTAAGGGATTTAGTTAAAAAGCAGGGCAGGGAGAAGGATTTTGTTATCTCGTCCTCAGCAACGAGCACCGATGAAATATGGGGTGATGTAGGAAAACCTGTTTATCCTCCCGCAAAAAGAGAATTAGAAAAACACGGTCTGTCTTGTGACGGTAAAAGAGCTGTTCAACTCAAAAAATCCGACTATGATAAATATGATTTGTTTATTGCCATGGACGGTATGAATGCAAGAAATATCGGCAGAATTTTCGGCAAAGACCCCGAAAACAAAGTCTGCAAACTTATGGATTTTACCGACCGAAAAGGCGATGTAGCGGATCCGTGGTACACAGACAGATTTGATGTGGCGTATAATGATATTTATGAAGGTTGCACAGCACTTTTGAAAACTTTTTAAAAAATGCCTTGGCAGTTTAAAGCCAAGGTGTTTTTTTAATTTAAGCTGTATTCCTTTAAGATGTATGTTTCCTGATCGTTAAGATTTTCTGCACTGATAAGCGCACAGCCCGAACCGCTTTTTTCTAAATTTTTACTTGCGGCATCTGACGGTGACATCTTGTGCACGATAGGATTAAATTCGTCGGTTGACACGTTATAAACCGCAAAATCTACCTGATAAAGTCCGTCGCCGATTGCTTTGATATTATGTGCGATTGAAAATGTTACACTGTCTTTTGAGGTTGATGATTCAGCATAGATATATTCATCCTTATAAAACGGATGCGATTGAAAATCTTTATCGGAAAGTGTAATTCCGAAATATTTCTGAACCGCCTGTACAATATAATTATAGCTTAATTTCTCCGAACAGTAGGTTTCGTTAATTGTGATATCAGCTTTTTCAACGGTATCCTGATATCTGTTTATTCTGTTGTAAAGATATCCAAAACCGATAAGCTCATTTTTTGAAGTTTTATCTGAAAAAGACTGAAGGCTTACCTCAGAAAAAGTACTCAGGAAAATATTGAGGTGTTCCTGAAGAATGTCATCAATCAGTATAGCATTTTCGATATCCGCATACGAAGATGTTGAAGGCAGGGCAGAGGAATTATAAAGATTACCGTCAGCGACATCTTGTATGCTGTTTTCGGTTTCGGTGTTATCGGGATTAAAGCGGGATATCCCGAAAAATACAGCTGTTGCTACGGCTATCAGAATCAGTATGATTCCTAAAAAAATCAGCCGATTTTTACTTAAAAGTTTTTTCATATAAAATACACTCCAAAACACAAGTATAAATTATTATACATAATTTATTGTATATTTGCAATAAAATTCTCCGAACAGCAGGTTTTACTTACGAAAGAACAATGAAAACAGTAATATTATGTAATAAAATTTTGTATATTTATCCACAAATATATCTAAAAAAATATGATAAATCCAAAAATTCCTTGTAGCATTTTACAAAAAAATCTTGCTTTTTTGCAAAAAATAATGTATTATCATAATAATAGTTAAAAAATTAACATTTAACTATCAGACAAAAAAGCGATGAAAAGGAGTAAAATAATGAAGAAGCAGAAACAGTTAGATGCAAATGGCTATCGCAAGTTCAGCATCAGAGATTGTCTGGCTTATGCGGCGGGCGATCTTGGTTGTAACATGAGCTTTGCGCTCAAAGGAACAATGTCAATTTTCTGGACACAATACATGGGTATGGACCTCTGGTATGCTATGTTGCTCATAGTGGTTCAGGTGTGGGATGCTATCAATGACCCGCTTATCGGTTCAATTATTGACGCAGACAAACGCAAATACAAGAGAAACAAATTCTTAGCCTACATATGGGCAGGATCTATCGGTCTTATTGTCGGCGGTGCTTGTTGTTTCCTTCCTTTCCCGAATGCATCAACATGGGCAAAAGCAATTATTTTCATAGCAGGATATGTTGTTTGGTATGCTTTCTACACAGTAGCAAATGTTCCTTACGGCTCATTACTTTCACTTATTTCGAATGATGTCAAAGACAGAGCATCACTTTCAGCATGGCGTTCAGTAGGCTCTATTTTCGGAAATATGCTTCCGATGGTACTTCTTCCGTTCTTAATCTATGATAAAGATAATAACCTTATGGGTGAACGTGTATTCTTTGCAGCTTTAATTATGGGTGTACTCGGATTTATATGCTTCCAGTTTATGATTCGCAATACAGAAATCCGTGTTGACCAGAGCATAACACTTAACGAAGAAACACCTAAATTCAACGTATTCAAGGCATTTGGCAATTTCATCAAAAACCGTCCTGCAGTAGGTGCAACTCTTGCTGCTATGGGTATGTTTATCGGTATGCAGGGTGCGACAACTGCTGTTACAGTCGTATTCCAGTCATATTTTAAAAATGTTCAGATTTCAGGTATCGTTCAGCTCTTTGCTATGATTCCGATAGTTGTATTTACTCCTCTTGCACGTGTAGCTGTTGCTAAATTCGGTAAGAAAGAGCTTGCAACATTCGGTTCAATCTGCTCAATTATCGCAGGTCTCGGTTTGTTTATCGTTACACCCGAAAACACAAAGCTTGACTTGATTCTCTATGTTGTATTCCAGCTTATCTATTCACTCGGTCTTGGTATCTACTCAACAGTATCATGGGCTATGATGGGTGATGCTATTGACTACAACGAATGGAAAGTAGGCACAAGAGAAGAAGGAACAATTTATTCACTTCATTCTTTCTTCAGAAAATTAGCACAGGGTATCGGCCCTGCACTCATACTTGTTATAATGGTTGCATTAGGCTATCTCGGTGAGAACGAAGGCAATCAGATTTGGGAAGTAGCTGTAAGAATGCGTTATTTAGTCGCAGGAACATTCCTTTTCTCAGCAATTTTACAGTTTATAGGTCTCGGACTTATTTACAACCTCAACAAGAAAAAGTTAGCAGAAATGACTGCAGACTTAGAAGCTCGCAAGGCTAAGAAAACAGAAAAAATTTCAGAATCAAACTAAGTGAACACCCAAAGGAGAACTTATGAGAAACATTTTAAATATTAATGAAAATTGGTTGTTTGTAAAAGACTCAACAGATGTAAGCGTGAGTGAAGGTGAGCAGATATCAATTCCTCACTCATGGAATGCAACCGACGGACAGGACGGCGGAAATGATTATTTCAGAGGCTCATGCCTTTACAAAAAGACAATCAAGAAATCAGACCTTCCCGAAGCAGACCTCTATTATATTGAATTCAGAGGCACAAATTCATCTGCAGATTTTTATGCAAACGGAAATAAACTTGCACATCATGACGGCGGTTATTCAACATGGAGAGTTGATATCACAGAGGCACTGACAGATGAAACTGATATAGCTGTAATTGTTGACAACTCAGCAAATGAAACAGTATATCCGCAGATGGCAGACTTTACATTCTATGGCGGTATATACCGTGATGTAAACATTGTTTGCGTAAACAATTCTCATTTTGACCTTGACTATTACGGAGGACCCGGTATCGCAATTACTCCCGAAGTAACAGGCAAAGATGCAAAGGTTGAGGTTGAAGTATTCGTAAAGAATTTAACAGACGGACAGAAGCTTGTATATACACTTTATGATAAAGACGAAAACGAACTTGATAAGATTGAAACAACAGACACAAAGGCAGTATTTGAAATCAAAGATGTTCACCTCTGGCACGGCAGAAAAGACCCGTATCTTTACTGCTGTGAGGTTGAAATCGTTGCAGGTGATGAAATCGTTGACAATGTTTGCTCTCGTTTCGGTTGCCGTAGCTTCAAAATTGACCCCGATAACGGATTTATTCTCAACGGTGAAGAATATCCCTTAAGAGGTGTATCCCGTCATCAGGATAAGTGGGGAAAGGGTAATGCACTTTCAAAAGAAGACCACGAAGAAGATATTGAACTTATCTGCGAGGTAGGAGCAACAACTATCCGTCTTGCACACTATCAGCACGATCAGTATTTCTATGACATCTGCGACGAAAAAGGTCTTGTAATCTGGGCAGAGATTCCCTATATTTCAAAGCATATGCCGACAGGCAGAGAGAATACAATTTCTCAGATGAAAGAGCTTGTAACACAGAACTACAACCACCCGTCAATCGTTGTATGGGGACTTTCAAATGAAATTTCTATCGGCGGTTCCGATGATGATTTACTTGAAAATCACAGAATACTCAATGACCTTGTTCACGAAATGGACAAGACAAGATTAACAACTATTGCAGCTGTTTCAATGTGCAAAATGGATGACCCGTATCTGCAGATTCCCGATGTAGTATCATACAATCACTATTTCGGTTGGTACGGCGGTGAGACCTCAATGAACGGTCCGTGGTTTGATAAATTCCACGAAACACACCCGACAATCCCGATAGGCTGCAGTGAATACGGCTGCGAAGCATTGAACTGGCATACATCTGACCCTATGCAGGGCGACTATACAGAAGAATATCAGGCATATTATCACGAAGAACTCATCAAGCAGTTGTTTACACGCAAATATATGTGGGCAACTCATGTATGGAATATGTTTGACTTCGGCGCAGATGCACGTTCAGAGGGTGGCGAAAACGGACAGAATCATAAGGGTCTTATGACTTTTGACAGAAAGTACAAGAAAGATGCTTTCTATGCATACAAAGCATGGTTATCAGACGATCCGTTCGTACACATCTGCGGAAAGCGTTATGTTGACAGGGTAGAGGATGTAACAAAGGTAACAGTATATTCAAATCTCCCCGAGGTTGAGCTGTTTGCAAACGGCGAATCTCTCGGAAAGAAAACAAGCGCAGAACATTTCTTCTATTTTGATGTTCCTAACTGTGGTGAAACAAAGCTTGAAGCTGTTGCAGGTGACTGCAAAGACGAAAGTGTAATCAAGAAAGTTGAAACATTCAACGAAGAATACCGTCTTAAAGAGCAGGGCGCAGTTCTCAACTGGTTTGATATAGATGCTCCTGAAGGAAGATTCTCCCTTAACGATAAGATTTCTGATATCATGTCAACCACAAAGGGAAAAATGTGGTTCTTAGGCTTAGGTCTTAAACTTAAAAAGAAGATGGATCAAAGCAAGAGTAAGAATGACGGCGAGAAAAAGTCAGGCGGATTTGATGTAGATCTCAAAGCTGACAGCGGACTTATGCAGATGATGGGTGGCTTTACGGTGCTCAGACTTTCCGGAATGATGGGAATGATGAATATTGAGTTCACAAAGGAAGAACTTCTTAAAATGAACAAAGAACTCAACAAAATCAGAAAGCCGAAGAAAAAGTAATAAAAAAGCAGAAGATAAAAGAGGTTCTTGTCTGATAGCAAGAGCCTCTTTTGCAATAGAAATATTCCACAAATTTACTGAAAAAATCTTCACGACAAAAAAATTAAAAAATTTTAAAAAATTTTTGATTTTCCTATTGACTTAATGAAAAATATGTGGTATATTAATCAAGCGTTATGAAAGCAACGCGCTGGTGTAGCTCAGTTGGTAGAGCAGCTGATTTGTAATCAGCAGGTCGGGGGTTCGAGTCCGTCCACCAGCTCCATTTTTTTGAATAAATAAGGGTAGGTTCCCGAGTGGCCAAAGGGAGCAGACTGTAAATCTGCCGTCAGTGACTTCGGTGGTTCGAATCCACCCCTGCCCACCAAAAATCCTCGTACGAAAGTACGGGGATTTTTACTTTTTCACTATTACCTCTTCACTCTTCACTTTTCTCTTAAATACAAGGATTTTTGGGAAGTAATAAGTAAGAAGTAATAGTGAAGAAGTTCACTCCGCCAACGGCGGAATATCGCTGAAATTCAGGACGATATGGATTCGAACGACCGAAAGAGTAATCTATCTTGTTTAATCCATTGTTTTATGCTATAATTAAACAAAGGCGGTGAAGGTATGTATATTACTGATTTTGAAAAAGATGTATTTGAAGCTATTACAAAACTTTCCGTTCCAATTCCCGATGAAATAGTCAAAAAAGAATGGACAATATTTAAGCACTCATATCGTATAGATGGATTTAAGCTAACGGTTGAAACTGATTTTGGGAAAAGAACAACTATTGCTTATGCCGTTAAAAAAGAAGATATGTTTTTGGAAATAATGTGCGAGTTTTTACAAAGCATAGCATTAAAACTTGAACTTCACAACCGAGAACATGAGGAATCTAAATGGAGATATGTTCGTTCAAAAGCAGTTGACGGACATTGGACATATATCAAAAATCAAAACTATTTATACGATGCTATTTATGATTTTAGAAAGTTTTATTTTGAACATCACATAAAATTCATATCAGAAATCTTTTCAGTAAAAAAAGCAGAAAAACTTATAAAAACATATTCACAATATATAAACAAAT
>JAFRZS010000165.1 GCA_017442445.1 Clostridia bacterium | reverse complement strand
GTTTCTGACAGAAAAGTTTGAGTTGAATACAGGATAATTCGGAGGATATTCCGTTATTATAACACCGCTTTGGGCAACCTTTCTACGCAGTTCTTTGTTTGAATTGAGATAGTTGACACCTAAACCGCAGGGGACTAAGAGTGCAGTTTTTCCCTTGACCGCCAAGGCACCCTCATGAGCTGCAGCATCAATACCCATAGCGCCACCGCTGACAATCACAATGTTTGCTTTTGCCAAAGCTGCCGCAAGTCTTGATGTTATATCAATTCCGTTGGTGGTTGCTGTACGCGAACCGACAAAGGAAAGAGAAAGTCTGTTCTTGAAAATACCTATATCGCCCTCATAATACAAAACAAGCGGACAATTATTGATTTGTCTTAACTGTTCGGGGAAATTGTCTGATTCGGGAGAGGTGATGCCCCAACCGTTTTCCTTGCAGAGAGCTACAATTTTTTCAGCGTTTTCAATACCGTAGGCGCAGAGTCTGTCATGCTGTCTGTGATCAAATAATCCTGAAGAAAGCCAATATTCAGCCCCTTTTTCATAGAATTCAACTACATCATCAATTTCAGATAGAACACGGGAAGTGTTCTTGCCGAAATCAATTCCTTTTTGCAACCATATCCAATAAGCTTCTCTTGACATTTATATCCTCGCTTTCAAGATAAAGAATATTATACTATGTAAGTTTGTGAAATGTCAAATTATATGGATTTCAGAAGTTTCGGTAATTTTTTGATTGCCTTAGGAATACCTGCTAAAATCTTCAAAAGCCCCTTGAAAGGTTTATTACCGCTTAAAATCATAAGAAGACCGTCAGCCATCTTAACGCTGAATACACCCATACTCATACTGATGAAATTTCTGATAGGAGTCTGTTTTGCGATACTTGATGCAAAATCGTTATCTCCTGAGCTTGTGAGAGCTTCAATCATTTTAATTACTTTTCTGCCTGTTTTATTTCCGTGAGCATCTTCAATACAGTTTGAAATTGTAAGAGTGAGATTTTCGGGCAAGTCTTTCGGGGGTAATTTATGACCGAGCAGTTTTTCATACTCGTCATCAGATATGTTATGTATATCACCGTTATAATATGAGGGGAGAGTTGCTTTTAAATCGGGAACAACAACATTTTCAGCTGTTGATGTCACATTTATTTTAACTGAAAGCGGAAGCTCTCTTGAGTTTTTGCCGATGAATATTTCAAATTCACCTGTCTGTACATGCCAGTCGCGGATTTCGGTATTGTAGTAAGCGAATGCGCGTTTTGACAAAGTGAAGGAAACCTCTTTTGTTTCGTGAGCTTCAAGATAAATTTTGCAGAAATCTTTAAGCTCTTCGCTCGGGCGGAAAATATCAGACTCAACATCCGAAACATAAAGCTGAACGATTTCAGCACCCGCAATATCAGATGTGTTTGTGATTTTACAGCTGACTGTTACAGAATCTGTATCCCTGATATTATCTGAAGAAACTTTTATATCGGAATATTCAAAGCTTGAATATGAAAGTCCGTAACCGAAGGGGAAGCGCACCGCTTTGTCAAAAGTATTGTAATAACGGTAGCCAATGTAAATGCTTTCTTTATGAACAACAGAGTTGCTTCCGCCGATATAATTATAATATGACGGATTATCTTCGGTTGTGAGAGGATATGTTTCTGCAAGTTTACCTGAAGGATTGACCTTACCTGAAAGTATATCCGCAACTGCACCTGCTGTTGCCTGACCGCCGAGATATGCGTTTAACACAGCGGGAACTTTTTCAAACCACGGCAGAGCTGACGGCGCACCGCCGAAAAGAACAACCGTGAGGTTTTTGTTGACCTCGGAAATGGAGTCAACAAGCATATTGAATTCATCGGGGAGGTTAATGTGTTTTCTGTCGTATGACTCAGCTTCAAATGCTTCGGGAAGACCGATGAAAAGAATGACAGTGTCATTACTTTTTGCAACCTCTAAAGCTTCATTCAGAAGCTTATCTGCAACCTTGCAGGTTTTACGGTCATAACCTTCAGCATATGACACAGCAAAACCAAGCTTTTCTAATTCCTCAACAGCAGAATCCATTTTAGTCGGATTGATAAGTGAACTGCCTTCACCCTGATATCTCGGAGTTTTTGCCATTGAGCCTATAACACCGATTTTTGCATTTGCTTTAAGCGGAAGAGTATTGTTATCGTTTTTAAGCAATACCATTGACTGACCTGCGATTTTTCTTGCAGTCAGATGGTTTTTGTCCATATCACATTTTACTGTTTTTTTGATTTCGTTCTGAGTTTTGAAGATAATTGTCAGAAGACGGTCAACGCACAAGTCAAGGTCACTTTCTTTAATAGTGCCGTCTTTTACTGCGTTGATAATTTTTTCTGTATTGTAGCCGCCTGAATTGGGCATTTCAAGATCATTACCTGCCAAAATACCCGCAACTCTGTCATTGACAGCGCCCCAGTCACTTACAACAAAGCCTTTGAATCCCCATTCGTTTCGGAGAATTTCCGTCTGGAGATAGTGATTCTCAGCGCCGTGAACACCGTTGATTCTGTTATATGAATTCATAACTGTGTAGGGTTGTGCGTTTTTTACTGCATTTTCAAAAGCAGGAAGATATATCTCTCTCAAAGCGCGTTCATCAACGACCTCGTCAATTGTCATTCTTCTGCTTTCCTGAGAGTTACACGCAAAATGTTTGAGGGAAGTACCGACACCGCGGGATTGCACACCGTTTATAAAATTCTCTGCAAGCTGACCTGCAAGATAGGGGTCTTCGGAATAATATTCAAAATTTCTTCCGCAAAGGGGAGAACGCTTCATGTTGACACCTGGTCCTAATAAAATATCAACACCCTGATCAACGCATTCTTCACCTAAAGCCTGTCCCATCTCAAAAATGAGATCTCTGTCCCAGGAACAAGCGACAGTAGCGGCTGTCGGGAAACAGGTAGCAGGATGACTTTTGCCCATAGGGTTAAGACCCTTGTTTTTATCCTTTTGTTTTCTGAGTCCGTGAGGGCCGTCAGAAACTGTAATTGAGGGAATACCGTATTTCTCAAAGCCTACTGTATGCCAGTAATCACTGCCTGAACAGAGTGTGGCTTTGTCTTCAAGTGTCATTTTTGAAATAATTTCTTTGTTATTCATAATCGTCCTCCGTTGTATCGGGAATATTTAATTCAAGTATGTTTTCAGAAGAAGCGGAATCAAGCGCTTCAACATTTCTGAGTTTTTTCTGAATGATTGCATTTCTGCTCTGAGCTTCGTCAAGAGTTTTTCCGGCATCGGAAATTTTCTTTCTTGCCTTTTCAAGTATTATTCCGAATTTATCATACTGAGTTTTTGCGGCGGCAAGTAAACGGCGAACCTCATTTGCTTTTTCGTTGATTGCAACAACCTTGAAGCCCATTGAAAGAGAAGTAAGTAATGCCATAATGGTTGAAGGTCCTGCAACAAGAATATTGTGTTCATTCTGAAGTCTTTCCGTAATGCCTGATCGTGATGATGTTATCTCGGCATAAAGACCTTCAGTTGCAAGATACACAATTGCAAAGGGAGTGGTGTGGGGAATATGTATGTATTTAGCAACATTCTTGCCTTCTGTGAGTATGCGTTTTTCAAGAGCTTTTCTTGCTTCTGCCAGAGCTTCGGGGTCGGAAGCGTCTGCCGCATCGCAGATACGGATATAGTCTTCCATCGGGAATTTTGAGTCAACGGGCAGGTAAACTGTTTCGCCGCCTGCTTCACCTGACGGAATTTTAATTGCAAATTCAACGACCTCGCCCGATGCGGTGGG
>JAFRZS010000164.1 GCA_017442445.1 Clostridia bacterium | reverse complement strand
GCATACAGAAAGAAGCAAAACCCGAAGCACAGGCCCCCGATGTGCAGACAGAACCGACACCTGACAGACAGACTATGTTTGACAACCTCATTAAAGGCGAATACAAAGACCTTTATGATGCAAATGTACAGAGTATAGTCAAAGAAAGACTCAAAGCGAGTAAGGAAACAGCGGGCAAATTTGAAGCACTTGCTCCTACTCTTGAGTTACTGGGAAAGAAATACGGTGTTGACTCAACTGATATCGAAGCTCTCAACAAAGCTATTGAATCAGATGATAGCTATTGGGAAGACGAAGCGATGCAGAGAGGAATGTCAGTTGAACAGTTAAAAGAGATGCGTAAAATACAGCGCGAAAATTCCGAACTGAACAGACAACTGCAGGAAAAGAACGCACGTGAAAAAGTATCTCAGGATGTATCAAGATGGATGCAACAGTCAGAACAGGTTAAAACAGTATATCCGAACTTTGATTTCAAGACAGAGATGGATAATCCGCAGTTTTTAAGTTTGCTCCGTAGCGGAGTTGATGTAAAAGCGGCATATGAAGCTTTACATATTAATGAAATAATTCCTGCGGCAATACAGCAGACAGCAAGAAATGTTGAAGAAAAGGTTGTAAACAGCATTATGGCAAACGGAACAAGACCTGTTGAAAACGGTAACGCATCCCAGGGAGCATCCACAGTTAAGAGCGATGTGTCACAGCTCACCAAAGCAGACCGTGAAGAAATCGCAAGACGAGTCGCAAGAGGAGAGAAAATCAGCTTCGGATAAGAAGCCTGAGTAATCTCCTGAAAACAAAAAATTATCATTAAGGAGATTTAAAACAAATGGAAAAAGTATTATCTTTATCGATGTTTCAGCTTTTTGCTGAAATGAACCTTCAGCTTTTTGCTGAACCCAACACAAACACAACTGGCAGTGCTGAGCTTTCTGCTGAAAATAAGACATATTACGATATGACACTTATAGACAGTGCAGGTCCCGAGCTTATTCATGATCAGTTCGCACAGAAGCGTGATATCCCCAAAAATGGAGGTAAAACAATTGAGTTTCGTAAATTCTCAGCACTTCCCAAAGCAACACAGCCTCTTGTAGAAGGTGTTACACCTGAGGGACTTAGCCTTAATGTAACAGCAATTACATCGGAAGTATCTCAGTTTGGTCGCTATATAGTCACATCAGATGTATTGGAGCTTACTTCTATTGATAATATGATTGTTGAGACTACAAAGTTACTTGGCAGACAGGCAGGTTTAACTCTTGATACTATTACAAGGAATGCGATTATTGCAGTTAGGAATGATCATTATGCTTCAAAAATTGCTGAACCTAATATTATTCTGAAAAGTGAAAGTGAAATGGATGATACTTGTCATCTTACTGTTCATACCGTTAAAAGAGCTGTTGCTACACTCAAAAATAACAACACACCTAAAATTGATGGTAGCTATATCGCAATTATCCATCCTTATGCTGCTTACGATATTATGAATGATCCCGAATGGATTGATGTAAGTAAGTATGCAAAGCCTGAAAATATTTTCGAAGGTGAAATCGGTAAAATCGCAGGTGTCAGGTTTATAGAAACATCGGAAGCAAAAATAACTTCTGACGGTACATTCTACACAATGCTCTTTGGTGCAAATGCATATGCAACTACGGAAATCACAGGAGGCGGACTTGAAACAATTATCAAACCCAAAGGTTCTGCAGGTACTGCCGATCCGTTGAATCAGAGAAGCTCAATCGGTTGGAAAGCTATCAAGACTGCTGAAATTTTGGTACCTGAGTATATGATAAAGATTCTCAGTAGAAACGAATTTTCAAGTTCAGCTAAAGAAAACTAAAGGGAGGAAATTACAATGGGAAAAAACAATCTTACAGATGCAGCAATTATTGATATTACTGAAAACAAAGAAGTATATGTGTCGTCTGAAGCGAAAGAGGCTTCGTCAGCAACACCCGAAACAAATGGAACACCTATAGTTGACATATATAAGAAAGTCAAGGTTAACATTGCTAAAACAAGAACCGAGAAAGATGATGTTTTTGTAGGTGTTGCTGGAGAGAATTTTCTTATCCAAAGAGGGATGGATGTTGAAGTACCCTACTATGTTGCGGAAGTTCTTCAGCGTAGTGAAAGACTGCTCTCCGAAGCTATGGATTATGAGGACAACGCGAGCGAAAAAACGATGTAAACCAATATAACCAATGGGGACTGATTTTAATTAAGTCAGTCCCTTTTTTAAAAGGATGAGAATTATGAAAGTTATAGAAGCGATAAACAAAGCAGATGCATTAAATCCTAACAGCTATTCAACAGAAGCCAAAATTGAATGGTTGTCTGAATTAGATACAGCAATATTTTTGAATATAATATCAACGCACGAAGAAGCGGCAATATCAGAATTTAACGGGTATGATACCAACTCAAACGAAACTCAATTGCTTGTTCCTTCGCCGTATGATTCAATATACATTTATTGGTTGCAGGCTAAGATAGAGTATTGGAACCAGGAAATAAGCAAGTATAACAATGCTATGGCTATGTATAATACTGCTTATTCTGAATTTGAAAGATATTACAACAGAACATACATGCCGAAAGGGCAGAGCTTTAAATATTTTGGGTAGGTGAAAATATGAATATACCTGAATTACAACCGTACAACTCAACAAGACAGACCGTTGAAGTGTTCAGAGGATATAACCGTAATCTTCGTATCAGTGAAAATGAATTCTATGATATGAAAAATCTGACCTCGGACCATTATCCCGTTCTTTCTCCCCGAAACAAAAGAGGTCAATATGAAACACCAAGAAGCGGCAGAAAGTGTTGTCTTATATCCAAAGACAGTCTCGGATATATTGAACTTGACGAAACCACCGGCACAGGAGAGTTTTATCTGAATAACTACAGCACAAACGGATTGATCAAACCTAAAACATCAGAAGGCGGGAAGAAAGTCAGCATAAAAAATTCTTCAATCACATCTATGGGTGCTTTTGTCGTAATTATTACAAGAGATGAAGACAGGAACATTATTGATAAAAAGTGGGTTAATACATCATTTGATGCATTAAAAGACGGTAAGTGGATGAATCACGGAGATATAGAAGCTGAGACAAAAACACCGGCTAATATTTCAGGAGATTACATTACACACTTTGAACTTTGCGGCCTTGAAGAAGATTATGACAATATCCATAAAGGAAACTCTGTTCCCGATGTTAAGACATATTATGATGACGAACCTGATACAAAGGAGCTGAAGGGCGGTGAAATGTGGCTTGACACATCAAACAAACCGTATTCTCTCAAGAAATATTCATTGTCACAAAAAGAATGGGTAACGATACCGACAACATATATAAAAATATCGTTTGAGGGTACCGACAACTATTTTGCAGACTTTGAGCAATATGACGGAGTTACTATCAGCGGAATAGTCTCAGACGAGCTGTCAGACCTTAATAATACAATGGCGATATGGGAAAAAGGAGATAACTACATAAAGGTTATCGGAATTTTTTCCGGTTATTACACACAGACAGATACACCGATACAAATTAAGAGAAAAATGCCTGATGTAGATTTCATAACTGAGTCTGAAAACAGGTTATGGGGATGCAGATACGGCACGACAGAAACGCTTGTTGACGGTGAATATAAGACGGTAGTAGTAAACGAAATATATTCTTCAAAGCTTGGTGACTTTAAGAACTGGAATTGCTTTATGGGATTATCAACAGACAGTTATGCCGCAACCTGCGGTACCGACGGAGTGTTTACGGGTGCTATAAGTCATTTGGGATATCCGATATTTTTCAAAGAAAACTGTATGCACAAGGTTTACGGTAATTTTCCGTCAAACTATCAGATACAGACAATCACCTGCAGAGGAGTACAGAACGGTTGTCATAAAAGCCTTGCAATCGTAAACGAGATGCTTTATTACAAGTCAAGAACTGCAGTATGCTGTTATGACGGCTCTCTGCCGCAGGAGATATCTTACTGCCTCGGTGAAGAAATGTATAGTGATGCAGTAGCAGGAGCTCACGGCAACAAATACTATGTCTCAATGAAGGACAGCTCAGATACATATAACCTCTTTGTGTATGATACTGCAAAAGGCTTATGGCACAAGGAAGATAAAACACAGATTGAAGATATCTGTTCATGCAGGGGAGAGCTGTATTATATAGGTCTGAACGACGGTGAAACAGATAATACTTATGACACAAAGATTAAAACCTTGTTCGGAAGCGGCAACAGAGATACTGCACCGATAAAGTGGATGGCAGAGACCGGGCCTATCGGAACATCATCACCTGATAAGAAATATATATCAAAGCTCAATGTGAGAATGTCGCTTGATTTCGGGTCAAGGGTATATGTGTTTATACAGTATAATTCTTCAAACAATTGGGAACAGGTGTTCACGTTCTCAGGAAACAGCCTGAACAGCTTTTCTGTACCTATACGACCAAAGAGATGCGATACCTTTAAAATTCGTTTTGAGGGCATTGGAGAGGCTAAAATATATTCAATAACAAAAACGATTGAAGAAGGAAGTGATGTCTGATGAGCACAAATATTATGTATCCGAATATTGACTCAAAGTCGGAATCAGGTCAGCTTGTGCAGATAAGAAGCTATCTTCATCAGTTAGTAGAACAACTGAATTTCGCATTGGGAAACGTTGATTCACAGCCATCACAGTCAATGTCGGGTGTCGGTCTGAGAAATGTATCTTCAGCTGTAATCGGTAGTGCAAACACAGCACAGCAGGATACAAGCAAATTTAACTCAATCAAAGGTTTGATAATAAAGAATGCTGAAATAGTTGATGCTTTATATCAAGAGGTGACAGACAGATTAAGCGGCAAATATGTGGCACAGTCAGAGTTTGGTGAATACAAGCAGGAAACAGATGCAGCATTCAGAAAAACATCACTCGGACTTGAAATTGTGTTGTCAGAAAATCAATCTGTGGAATCAGTTGAATATTCGGTATTAAGAAGTTCAAATGCGTGGATTAAAACCGGTAAGATTGGCGAAGAAAACGGTTGGCCGGTATATGGCATGGAAATATGGCAGTACGGTACACAAGTATCTGATGACGGTTCATACAGTGAAGAACGATGCGCACGATATACAAGCGGCGGTGTAGAGCTGTATGGAGAAGACAGCGACAACCCTGTAGCAAGAATTATAGGTGACACGATAGAAATTACACACGCATATATCAAAAAATCACTTAAATTAGGCGGATATTTGATAGATGTAGAAAGATTTAACGGAATACTTTTCAAACCATTGAAGGAGGAATAAGAAATGGGAATAACTATTGACTCTCTGAAATGCAATAAAATATATTTTGACGGTGAATATACTCTGGAATATACTGTCACCACAGCGGGATATTACCGTATAAATATATCTTACGTTATAGATAAAAATATATATGATAACGTAACGAGTATTTATGTGGGATATTTAGAAGCGGGAAAGTTCACATTAACGGAAACTCTTACCGAGGGGGACCTTTCAATCTTATATAATAAAATGCGGAATACAGCTCAAGGACAGCTGAGATTTACAATCAGAGTATATAATGACAGCGACTACACTTCGGAATATTCACAACAGGCGATAGGTAAGAATACAGGAACACTCTATATTCCTGAGATTAAAGCGACAAAACCTGAACTCACATTGAATGTAAGACCGGTTAACGAAGGACTGAAAGACGGAGTTTCTGATTTATATATTCAGGGATTAAGCAGGGTACAATGTACAGAATCCGTTGTGTATAAATATGGCGCAACTCTTGCTAATAAAGATATAAGAATTGACGGAATCCGTCAGAATCTGTCATATCCGTTTTATGTTCCCGGTGAAATTGCTGTTAGCGGATATGTTATAGACTCAAGAGGCTTTTCTTCAAATGCTGTTGAAATGGTAATTAATATACTTCCGTATCAAAGACCTGAAGTTTCGGTTAGCTTGTGTGAGCGATGCGACAAGAACGGTAATCCTGCCGATGACGGTGCGTATTTGCATATTGTCGCCAAGAGAACATACAGTCCTCTTGTGGTTGACGGAAACCAAAGAAACTCATGCTTTTTAAGATATGTTTGTCATTATTCTTCCGGTGAGGAAAAGTGCAGGGGAATAATTCTTGAAGCTGACAACGAATCAGACGAAGTTGATATTGTTCTTGAAGGTGTTGTTGAAGATGCTTCAAGAACATATCTGATTACAATAGAGGCAGAAGATGATGTAACCGAGGTAATACCTGAAAATAGATGTGAAATAACAGTTATATCTGAAAGAGTTGATTTGCACTTAGGTTGTAATAAGGTAGCTGTAGGAAAAAAGGCTGAGCGAATCAAAGAGTTTGAGATAGCAGAAGATTGGGAATTTCGCATGAAAGGAAACAAAGTAGTTGATTTCATTATAGAAAACGGTACTTGTGAATGTGTAAATGGTCTATTGATTTATCCTGACGGCAGCGAAATAGAATGTGTAAATGTTGACAGAGGTACTTGGTATTACACCAAATATAACAGCGGTAAAGTAGAATTTATCGGTAGTTTTTATATGGTACCCAAACAGTCCTATGATAAAGACGGTTATAATGTCTCCGAACCAATAATTATTCCTCTTCCGTTTGAATGCGAAAAAGAACAATTTTTCCCCTTGGCGCAAAATGGGGAAAATATACTTGAGGTTGTTGAAGAATACAATCAGATCACAGAAATTGAAACGGCGAAGATAACAGGTGTTAATACTCATTTTAGGAGAATTGCTAAGTTTAGCGGAGTGTACCATTGGGTAACATACAGAATTACAGGATTTTGGAAATAAGGAGGAGAGAATAATGGCATATACAACATTGAAAAACGGAAGCAGTGGCTCTGACGTAAAGAAATTGCAGAACGCACTTATAAAAGCGGGATATAGTGTCGGCTCAAGCGGTGCTGACGGAATATACGGTGATGCAACAAAAAAAGCGGTACAAGCATATCAGAAAGCAAACGGTTTATCTGTTGACGGTATAGCAGGAAACAACACTCTTTCAAAGCTTTACAAAACAAGCAACAATACAAATACAGCAACACCGAAACAGACAATCAACAACAAATGGTCTGATATTGATTTATCAAAGTATGAAGGAGGATTCAAAGGTAACTCTGCAACTGATTATGCAGAAAGTCAGAAGAATTCTGCAGAAAGCGCATTGAAGAATTACGGCTCGTTTGAATCACAGTATGACGAACATCTGAAAACCACACTTGATTCAATTCTCAATCGTAAAGAGTTTTCCTATGACCTTAACGGTGATGCATTGTATCAGCAGTATAAGGATAAATACATGACACAGGGCAAACTTGCCATGATGGATACAATGGGACAAGCGGCGGCCATGACAGGCGGATACGGTAACTCTTATGCATCGACTGCAGGTAATCAGGCATATCAGTCACATCTTCAACAGTTGAACGATGTAGTTCCTGAACTTTATCAGTTG
>JAFRZS010000163.1 GCA_017442445.1 Clostridia bacterium | reverse complement strand
TCATACACCTGATATTGATTATTTTGTTCAGAAATCGGAGAAGGCAGATAAATCATATTTTGATGATGCTGTTTTTGTGGGTGATTCCGTAACGCAAATATTCAAAACATTTGAAATGCAGGATAATGCATTGGGAAATGCGTTGTTTCTCTGTGCGACAAGTCTGAGTCCGTACAATGTTTTATGGAGTCTTGACAGGAAGGGAAATGTTCACCCGAGCTACAACGGTGAAAAAGTCAGAGTACCTCAGGGTATCAAAAAAAGCGGAAAGAAAAAAGTTTATATAATGCTCGGCATCAACGGAATCGGCGGCGGCGCAGGACAGCAGAATGTAAATTGTCTTAAGCAATTGGTTGATGAGATAAAAGCCCTTGTTCCCGATGCGACATTTTATATGCAGTCTGTTTTGCCGGTAAACAAAAAATGCAAATATCCGACAAAAAAGGATATAGACATTTTCAACAAGGCTTTATCAAAAGCATGTAAAGATTATGGGTGGTACTATATAGATGTAGCTTCTGCTTTTGCAGACAAGGACGGCTATCTTCCGACAAGCTTATGTGCAGAATGGGATCCGCAGTATTTCCATCCGAATAAAGCAGGTTATAATTTATGGGCAGAATATATTCTGACACACACGGTTTAATTATAAAAAGAGAGGGATAAAATAATGAAAAAATTCACAGCGATTTTAATGGCGGCGCTTATGTTGATAAGTTTTGCTTCATGCACAAAGTCACCGACAAACACAAATGTAAATGTTGATCTTGATGCAATTAAAGCGGAGCTTATTGAAAAAACAGGAGTAACCGAACCTATTGAAATTGGCAGAGAAGAGTTTTACAGCCTTTACGGTATAGAAGCAGACAAGGTAAAGCATTCAGCATCTTATCTTGTATCAACAGAAATTTTTCCTGATGAAATTATGATGGTTGAAGCATCTGACGATGATGCAGCAAAGCTTATTGCAGAAAAATTACAGCTTCACCTTGAAGATTTGAAATCACAGGCAACAGATTACGATGCGAAAGGTCTTGCAATAGCAGAAGCAACACAGGTACATATAAACGGCAGATATGTAGCGATGTTTTTCTCTCAGCAAAGAGAAACGATGGAAGAAATTTATCTCAGCCATTTTGAATAATATATGGGACGGTTAGCGTGAAAGTGCAAAGTGCAAAACGCAAAGCGCAAAACGTAGGGCGGGTTTCACCCGCACCCAATATAATAGGTGTGGACGAAGTCCACCCTTAATATTTGCGCAGCAAATATATCACTTTGCCGTCAGGCAAAATATCACTCGCCACCAGGCGAATATCACCTGACCGAAGGTCAGATTTCAAGGCACAAGCAAAGAGCGTTATTTTATACTACTGAAAAAAAGCAGATGTGCAGGTATTATATTATTAAAATGGGTGAGGGCGAAGCCCTCCCACAACATTTGCGAAGCAAATATATCACTTCGCCAAAGGCGAAATATCACTCGCCGCCAGGCGAATATCACATCGGCAACGCCGATATTTCACTCCAAAGTCGCAGACTTTGGAATATTAGGGGGTGCACCGCATGGTATTTTCAAGTCTGATATTTATGTTTTTATATCTCACCGTTGTTATGGCGGTGTATTATCTCATACCTCGAAAATGGCGTAATACATTTCTGATGATAGCAAACATAGTTTTCTACGGTTACGGAGAACCGATTTACATTATATTGATGATGTTCTCCATAACGATGAACTATTTGTTCGGAATATGGATAGACAAAAGACGCGATAAGCCGTCAACGATGAAGCTTTTGCTTATTATCAATGTGATATTGAATCTGGGAATGCTCGGATTTTTCAAATATGCAGGTTTCTTCGTAGAAACTCTCAGCATTATTCCGATATTCTCAAATCTTGTCGCACCTGAAATCGCATTACCCATAGGAATATCCTTCTACACCTTCCAGACGATGTCATACACAATTGATGTTTACAGAGGCGACTGTCCGTCACAGAAGGACTATATTGCATTTGCAACATATGTATGTCTTTTCCCGCAGTTGATAGCGGGACCGATTGTCAGATATGTTGATGTAGCCGATCAGCTTGTAAACCGCAGAGAGAATTTTGAACAGTTCAACAACGGTGTAAAGCTGTTTTTGGTAGGTCTTGCAAAGAAAGTACTTCTCGGCAATCAGATGGGAGCTATGTGGACTGCAATCAAGCCTATGGAGGATGCCGGAATACTCGGCTCATGGGCAGGAATTATTGCGTTTACCTTGCAGATATATTTTGATTTCTCAGGCTACAGCGATATGGCGAGAGGTCTTGGAAATATGTTCGGATTTGAGTTCCTGAAGAACTTTGATTTCCCGTATATTTCAAAGAGTATAACAGAGTTCTGGCGCCGTTGGCATATGTCTTTAGGCACATGGTTCAGAGAATATGTATATATACCGTTGGGCGGCAACCGCAAGGGTATGGC
>JAFRZS010000162.1 GCA_017442445.1 Clostridia bacterium | reverse complement strand
TGATTGTTATGGTGAGTGGAAAAAATTAAGCGAAACACAGGATATCACATATCTTCTTGCAAACAGAATCAATCATCCGACAAAAGAAATGCACGAACTCTTTGCACAAAAGCTCTTTGAAACAATCTTTGATGAAGAAACTAAAAACGAAAATTTAGATAACAGCACAATGTATCGTGAGTGAAGTACTAAGCACTAAACGCTAAGTACTAAATTAATGATGGGCTACCTATTTGTAAAATGTGGGGAGATAGAGATTATGAATTTAAGAGAATTATCATCAGACGGAAAAATAGCATATTTAATTATTCCTATATTGAAGGTTCTGCAGGCGGCAGGTGGGCAACTAGAGCGTGCTGAAATCAAAGAGAGAATTACAGATATGGATGACCAGATAGCTGAATATGCTGAATTTGAAAAGAAATCTAAGAAAACAGGTAATACATATAAAGAATTTAATTTCAAATTCAACTTTGCTATTAAGGATTTGTATTTTAACGGCTTATTGACATACACAGACGCATCCCCAATTACTTTGACTGAGAAAGGTTTGTATCTTGATGTGGATTCTCTTGATGTACATAAAGATATTATTGAAACATCAAAGGTACATTGGGAAGAACTGAGTAAGAACAACAAGAAGAATAAAACAGTTGATGTTACAGATAGCGAGGAAGAAACTCGAGCTGAAGAAAAAATTAAGGATGATTTTAAAGAGAATCTGCTTGTTGCTATTTCAAAAATGTCACCTAAAAAATTTGAAGCTTTTTCGAGAGCATTACTTAATCGAATGGGTGTTGAATTTACCGAAAAAGGTGTTCAAATCAGTAATGATGGTGGAATTGATGGTTATGGCTATCATATTGATGCAAATGATTTCAGGACAACACGAGTTGTTATTCAGTGTAAACGATA
Source organism: Clostridia bacterium (assembly GCA_017442445.1). GTDB lineage: Bacteria > Bacillota > Clostridia > Oscillospirales > Acutalibacteraceae > RGIG2945. The sequence continues at coordinate 5,448 of JAFRZS010000162.1, read as the reverse complement.
TAATATAGCGCCCGTAAGAGAGCCTGAAATTAACCAGTTTTTAGGTGCTATGAATAAATATCAAGCTGACTACGGCGTGTTCATTACAAACGGTAGATTTACAAATTCAGCAAGGGTTGCCGCAAGAGAAGGTTCACCTATTACTTTGATTGATGGTAATGAATTGGTAAGGCTTGTTAAAAGATACGAGCTTTATATTACTCCGGTACAGACTTATGTTTTAGATGATTTTTATAGTACCGAGGAATGAAATTGAGTGCGCGTTAGTTTGTTGAAATATCAATGTACTACAAAGCCAATCTGAGAGTGATTCTCCGGTTGGTTTTTGTATTTTGTGAAATTTACTGCAAATAATAAAAACAAAAATTCGCGGAGGAAAAAATGAAAAAAGAAAGAATTTTTGTTTTCAAAACAAAACCGACGATAATATCCCATGCCGCTGTTGTCGGGAAAAAAGAGGGAGAGGGCCCGATGGGAAAAGAATTTGATTATATTTTTGAGGACTCTAAAGCGGGACAGGATAGCTGGGAGCAATCAGAAAGCAGAATACACAGAGAAGCGGTAACAAGAGCTATAAAAAAATCAGGATATAAAAACGAAGATATTGATATGATAATATCAGGTGATTTGCTTGACCAATGCACAGGTACTGCGTTCAGCATAAAAGATTTGGGTATTCCGTTCACGGGGGTGTACGGTGCATGTTCAACAATGGCACTTTCTATGCTTGTGGCTGCAACAATGACAGAAGCAAAGCTTTGTACGAATACGGTTGCGGCAACATCATCGCACTTCTGCTCGGCAGAAAAACAATTCCGTATGCCTTTGGAATACGGAGGACAAAGACCGCCGACAGCACAATGGACAGCCACAGCATCGGGTGCGGTTGTAGTGTCTGACAAAGGAAAAGGTGTTAAGATAACATCGGGACTTATCGGCACAATTCAGGATATGGGTATAACTGATGCCAACAATATGGGTGCAGCTATGGCACCTGCCGCGTGCGATACTATCTCAAAGTATCTTAAGGGTACAAAAACAAAACCTTCAGATTATGATATGATACTGACGGGCGATCTTGGTGTAGTAGGAACTGAGCTTTTACTTGAATTACTTGAAAAACAAGAAAGCATTGATATTTCAGGAGTGCATAATGATTGTGGATTGATGATTTATGACCTCAACGAACAGGACGTCAATTCAGGTGGTTCAGGTTGTGGTTGCAGCGGTGCGGTTGTGTGCTCAAATATTTTAAGACGAATGGAAGAAGGGGAGCTTAAAAAAATCCTCTTTATCGGAACAGGAGCTCTTTTGTCTGCTGTTTCTCCGTTACAAAGCGAACCTGTTCCCGGAATAGCACATCTTGTATGTCTGGAGGCTTAAGATAATGAAGAGTTATAAGCTGTTAAATTTTGCAGTCAAAACTGCAAAAATAATGGAAGCAGTGACAAAAATAATCCTCATAATTGCTTTTACACTTACTTTGTCTGAGTTCATAAACTTATTAAGACACTAAAAAACGATGAGAATTCCTCATCGTTACAGAATATCAAAAAAAGCGACCGAAAGGTCGCTTTTTCTTATGAAAGTCCTGTGATGTTGCCGTCATTATCAATGTCAATTGTGTAAGCGGCGGGTTTTTTCGGAAGTCCGGGCATTGTCATGATACTGCCTGTATAAACAACTATGAAACCTGCACCTGCAGAAACACTGACATCTGAAACATGAATGTTGAAGCCTTCAGGTCTGCCAAGCAAAGTCGGATCATCTGAGAGGGAATACTGAGTTTTAACGATACATACCGGCTGTTTGTCAAGTCCGAGGTCTTCAATTCTCTTGATTGATTTTTGTGCCTTGAGGGATAATTCAATACCTTTTGCGCCGTAAACCTTCTGAGCAACAGTTGTGATTTTTTCTTCAATAGTCTTGTCTGTGTCATAGAGGCATTTGAAATTACTTTCGCCTTCACAAGCTTCAATGAGCTTTTTAGCTAATTCAATTCCGCCTTCACCGCCCTTTGCGAATACTTCACTGAGTGCATAGTCAACACCGTAGTTTTCGCAGTAATCGGAAAGAACCTTGATTTCTGCATCTGTGTCAGTATGGAAGCGGTTAACAGCAACAAGAATCGGAATACCGAACTGCTTGAGGCTGTCAATATGAGCGCCGAGGTTTACGATACCTTTCTTGAGTGCTTCAACATTTTCGTCTTTTACATTTTCTTTGGAAACACCGCCATTGTATTTCAAAGCTCTGAGTGTAGCAACAAGAACTACTGCAGAGGGTTTAAGATCGCCTGCACGGCACTTGATATCAAAGAATTTTTCAGCGCCGAGGTCGGAACCGAAACCTGCTTCTGTGATGCAGTAATCAGCAAGTTTAAGACCGAGCATTGTAGCAACGATTGAGTTACAACCGTGAGCAATATTTGCAAACGGACCGCCGTGCATGAGTGCAGGAGTGTTTTCAAGAGTCTGAACGAGGTTGGGTTTAATAGCATCTTTCAGTAAAACTGCCATTGAGCCGATAACATTGAGGTCACCTGCAAATACAGGCTTTCCGTCATAAGTGTAAGCTACAAGGATTTTTGAAAGGCGTTCTTTTAAATCGTTGATGTCTTTTGAAAGACAGAGGATAGCCATAATTTCACTTGCAACAGAAATCATAAAGTGGTCTTCTCTCGGAACGCCGTTAACAGGTCCGCCGAGACCGACATTGATAAATCTCAAAGCTCTGTCATTCATATCCATACAGCGCTTGAAAAGAATCTGTCTGGGGTCGATATTTAATTCGTTGCCCTGCTGTAAGTGGTTGTCGATAACAGCGCAGAGTAAGTTGTTTGCAGTTGTGATAGCGTGAATATCGCCTGTAAAATGAAGATTGATATCTTCCATGGGAACAACCTGAGCATATCCGCCGCCTGCAGCACCGCCCTTGATTCCGAAAACGGGACCTAAAGAAGGTTCTCTCAAAGCAATAATTGATTTTTTTCCGAGAATGCCCATAGCCTGTCCGAGACCGACAGTTGTTGTAGTTTTACCTTCACCTGCAGGGGTGGGGTTGATTGCGGTAACAAGAACTAACTTGCCGTCCTTATTTTCCTGCAATTTATTGATAGCTTCCTGAGAAATTTTTGCTTTATATCTTCCGTAGGGTTCTAATTCGTCAGCTTTAATACCAAGCTTATCAGCTATTTCCGTAATAGGTTTTATCTTCGCTTCCTGAGCTATTTCAATATCTGTCTTCATAACTTTAACTCCTTTAAAGCTTTTTTCTAAGTATAACACAAAAGAATTATATAATCAAGCAACTTTCTGAATGCAAAGTGCAAAATGTCGGGTGTACTTTGTCCACACCTATTATAATGCACCGTCGTGTATTTCAAACTTTTGATGTCAAAATAAAAAATCTGAAAAAATTTCAAAAAGGTATTGACAAACAATGGTACGCGTTTTAAAATAGAACGCGTACTAAAATAGAAAGCGTACAATATCGAAAAGAGGTGATGAAAATAGCACACATAAGAAAGCAGAATACAACAAAGCTTGAGATCATACAAACAGCATCAAAGATGTTCATTGAAAACGGATATTCTAATACGTCCCTGAGAGCTATCAGTAAAGAAATGGATATAAGTCCGGGGCATTTGATGTTCTATTTTTCATCGAAGGAGCATTTATTGTCAATGTTGGTTGACATACTTTGCAACTTTCAATGGAAGTTGATATCCGAAGAGGGAAAAGACGGAGTAGATCCGTTACTCGCAATATGCCTTGAGCTTATGACCATGGCATCTGCGGCGGAAACTGATGAAATAGCGAGAGATTTCTTTGTGTCGGCATATACATCGCCCTTGACACTTGAGATAATCAGAAAGAATGATTATATCAGAGCAAAACAGGTTTTTTCAGAATTTTGTCCCGACTGGACAGATGATGATTTTAAAGAGGCGGAAGGTCTTGTATCGGGTATAGAGTTTGCAACTCTTATGAAAACCGAATCCTCAGCACCGCTTGAAAAACGGATTTCGGGTGCACTTGATATGTTGATGAAGATATACAATGTACCTGAAGATATTCGTAAAGAGAATATTGAAAAAGTTCTTTCAAGGGACTATACATCAATGGGTTCAAAAGTTTTCCAATACTTTAAAAGCTACATTGAAGAAGAAAATGAACAAGCATTTGAAGAAATACTCAAATAAACGCAGAACGAGGAACGCAGAACTAATAGTCTGCAACACAATTAGAATAGGTGTGGACGGAGTCCACCCGCCGTTCTGCGTTCATCGTTCATCACTTTGCGTTTAAATAAAGAAAGGAAGAAAATTATGAAAAAATTATTATCAATCGTCCTTGCAGTCATTATGATTGCAACAACAATCCCGTTTGCCTTTGCGGCAGATGACGGTATGTTGCTTTATGTTGACATTACCAATGCTCTTGGCACCGATAAGTCAGCGGAAGGAGTATGGCTTTATGCGTTTAGTAGAGAAAATGATTCTATTGTTAACAGTGAAGAAATGACTCATGTGTCAGAAAACATTTATTCTTATGAAATACCATCAAACACTTACATAGCTGCCGTTGGTGTACCATTTACTGATGGAACACGGGTAGAATGGAATTTTGTTATTGATTGGACAGGAAACAATCTGTATATTCCCACCGGTGACGGAGTGGGTACATGGGAAATATATTCTGACTGTTCTCATGAAAGCTACACCGACGGAAAGTGTGATGCTTGTGGTGCAGAATGTCGTCATAAAAATATAACTGACGGAATCTGTGATGACTGCGGTGCAGAAGGAAGATTTATTACCATTACAATGACCGACAGCTATGGTGACGGCTGGAACGGTAATGCTATTGTAATTGAAAAGCTTATCGACGGAACATACACAGAAGTTTCAACAGCAACTATTGAAAATGGCAACAACGGAACTTTCACAGCAATTCTCCCCGAAGATGGTGTTTATGCTCTCAGGTGGGTTAGAGGCGAATATCCCGCGGAGTGTAGCTTTACTGTTACAGTGAACGGCGAATCTGTTTTTGAGACAATGAACGGCGATGAGCTTGTTGACGGTCAGGTCGTTTATACAAATTGCGAACACGATTGGTCAAACAAAGACGGCATCTGTGACATTTGCGGTGCAGAATGTCAACATGAAAATATAACTGACACAATCTGTGATGACTGCGGTGTAGCAGGGCTTCATGTCTATGACAACGGCTTCTGCTCTGATTGTGGTGCCTACGAGCCTGCCACCGATTACAACGCCGACGGCGTTTATGAAATCTACAACGGAGGTCAGCTCTTCTGGTTTGCACAGCAGGTCAATGAAGAAGGCAACAAAGAGATCAAGGGCACTCTCAGGGCGAATATCGATCTGGAAAACAGACCCTGGACACCCATCGGCGCAATGGGTGAGGAGAACAGCTTCCGCGG
>JAFRZS010000161.1 GCA_017442445.1 Clostridia bacterium | reverse complement strand
TGAAAATGTTGAGATTGAAGAATCAAAGCTTAAAGCAGCTATTGAAAATGCATGGATTGAATACATTACTGCAAGAGCAGAGGTTTACGGTAGCCGTGAGAAAAATATCACACTTATGGATATTGCTACTATCGGTACAAAGCTTCTCAAAAAGCAGGGCTATGCAGACAACCTTGACGAAAGCGATGAAATCAATGCTTGTTCAATAGAAGTACCCGTTGAGATTGACGGCAAGACAGAACAGTGGCTTGTTCAGTTCAAGAACGAAACACATAACCACCCGACAGAAATTGAACCCTTCGGCGGTGCGGCAACCTGCCTCGGCGGTGCAATCCGTGACCCGCTTTCAGGCAGAGCTTATGTATATCAGGCTATGCGTGTTACAGGCAGCGGTGACCCCAGAATTTCTTTTGAAGACACACTCGAAGGTAAGCTCACACAGAAAAAGATTACAACAACTGCAGCAGCAGGTTATTCATCATACGGTAACCAGATAGGTCTTGCAACAGGTCAGGTTACAGAGCTTTATGACAACGGTTATATCGCAAAGAGAATGGAAATCGGTGCGGTTGTCGGTGCATCACCCAAGGCAAATGTAAAGAGAGAACAGCCCATGGACGGCGACATCATTGTTCTTTTAGGCGGCAGAACAGGTCGCGACGGTTGCGGCGGTGCAACAGGCTCATCAAAGGCACACGATACAAAATCAATTGAAACCTGCGGTGCGGAAGTTCAGAAGGGTAATCCGCCCACAGAAAGAAAAATTCAGAGACTTTTCAGAAAAACTGCAGCAGCAAGTCTTATCAAGAGATGTAATGACTTCGGTGCAGGCGGTGTCTGTGTTGCTATCGGTGAATTGGCTGACGGACTTCAGATAAATCTTGACGCAGTTCCCAAGAAGTACGACGGACTTGACGGAACAGAACTTGCTATTTCAGAATCACAGGAAAGAATGGCAGTTGTTTTAGCGGCAGAGGATGTTGAAACATTCAAAGCATTGGCAGACGAAGAAAACCTTGAAGCAACAGTAGTTGCAAGAGTAACAGAAGATCCTCGCCTTGTTATGAAATGGCGCGGCGGCGAAATTGTAAACCTGAGCAGAGAGTTTTTAAATACAAACGGTGTTATGCAGACAGCAAATGCAAAGATTACCGCAGTTGACGAAACAAAGGATTACAGAAATGCAATTCCCGAAGTTCTCAAAGATAAGTCAGGTATTGATGCATTCAAAACAAACCTCAGCCGTCTTGAAGTATGCTCACAGAAAGGTCTTTCAGAGCGCTTTGACTCAAGCATCGGTGCGGCAACAGTTCTTATGCCGTTTGCAGGTAAATATCAGTTAACTCCCGAAGAAGCTATGTGTGCAAAAATTCCGCTTGATAAGGGCGAAACTGACGATGCAACAGCTATGAGCTTCGGTTTTATTCCCGGACTTTCACGCTTCAGTCCCTTCCACGGCTCAGCTTATGCTGTTACACAGTCATTGGCAAAACTTGCGGCTATCGGTGCAAATCCGTTTGAAGCAAGACTCACAATGCAGGAATATTTTGAAAGACTCCACGATGTACCTGAAAGATGGGGTAAACCTGCAGCAGCTTTACTCGGCGGTCTTACAGCACAGCTTCACTTCAAGACTCCCGCAATTGGCGGTAAGGACAGTATGTCAGGTTCATTCAATGACCTTGATGTTCCGCCTACACTCGTATGCTTTGCAGTAACAATGACAAAGGCATCAAAGACTGTAAGTGCGGCATTTAAGAAGAATGATTCAAGAGTAGTTCTCTTGAAATTACCCGAAAATAAAGAAACATTACTTCCCGATTGGGATAAGACAATCGCATTATACAAAGCTGTTTATGAGAATGTAAGAAGCGGTAAGATTTTATCTGCATCCGTAATCAAAGAAGGCGGTGCCGCAGCAGCAGTTGCAAAGATGGCATTCGGTAATAAGTTTGGTTTTACATTCGTAACAGACGATGCACAGATTTTATATACACCCATCTGCGGTTCATTCGTAGCAGAGGTTGAAGATGATTTCAACATCGACGGTGCAGAAATTATTGAGTTAGGTAAAACAACAGCAAACGATTACTTTGAAATCGGTGCTGAAAAAGCATCTGTTGAAGAATTGGTAGCTGCTTGGACAGGCACTCTTGAACCTATCTTCCCGACAAAAGCAGAAAGTGCAAAGATGGTAGCAGACGTACCGCTTTACACAGAAAAATCAAATAAGGCTCCTGCAATCAAGGTTGCAAAACCGAAGGTAATTATCCCTGTATTCCCCGGAACAAACTGCGAATACGATACAGCAAGAGCGTTTGAAAAAGCAGGTGCAGAGGCTGAAATTCTCGTAATCAAGAACCTCACACCCGAAATGATTGCAGAAAGTATCGATGCTTTTGCTAAGAAGCTTTCAACCGCACAGATCATGATGATTCCCGGTGGTTTCAGTGGCGGTGACGAACCCGACGGTTCCGGTAAATTTATCGCAACAACATTGAGAAACCCGAAGATTAAAGAAGCAGTAACAGACTTACTTGAAAACCGTGACGGTCTTGCACTCGGTATCTGTAACGGCTTCCAGGCACTTATCAAGACAGGTCTTGTACCTTACGGTAAGATTATTGATATTGAAGAAACTGACCCGACTTTGACATTCAACAACATCGGCC
>JAFRZS010000017.1 GCA_017442445.1 Clostridia bacterium | reverse complement strand
GGGCGTGAATGTATCATATGCATCGAACACAAAGACAGTCACCATTACTGTCACAACGAGCGTGACGGCAGGCGGTGTCGTGACCATCCCGGTCGTGCTCGATGGCGATGTCACGGTCAACAAGACATTTTCTGAGAGCCTTTTCACTTCTTCCCTCAATATATCCGTGTGCCGTGTCAAAATAATTGAAACCGTTTTCAATGAAAGTGTCAATCATTCTGTTAAATTCTTCGAAATCAATTTCTTCCTCAATTCTCGGTAAACGCATACAACCGAAGCCGAAATTTTTCTTAACTTCTTCAAAAACCTTACTCATATTTCCTCCATGTAATTTCTTTATTTTCAAAATATCTTTCCTCTAAAGGTATCCATTTATCTTTAAACATTTGCAATGCAGAAGTACCGTTGCGTTTTTTGATTCTCTCAAGCTGTGTGTCTTTATCAGCATCAAGGAAAATATTTATATCATAATATTTTCCGAATTTATCGTGACAGGAGTACGAGCCTTCAATTACCGTTATTTTATTGGGTACAACCTTAATTGGCTCTTTAAAATCAAGGGTATGGCAATCAAACGGTCTGTACTCAAACTCCGCATTCGCTTTAAGAGAAGCTAACACTTCTTCCTCAAATCGTTCATAGTCCACATTACCGCCGATTTCATCATATCTTTCCTTTGTTCTTTGTTCGGGACGTAAGAAAAAATCGTCCATATGTATCGTGTTACAGTTTAACTTTTGCCGTAATTCATACGCAAGAGTGGTTTTCCCCGATGCACAACGTCCGTCAATAGCAATAATTATAAAATCCTTTGTTTCAAGCAACTTTTCTGCCTGGCTTAAAATTTCTTCAACAACACTTTTCTCCATTCTCATTTACTCCTTTTCGTTTCATAGGAACAAGATGTGTTTTATCAAGAACGAGCATTATCGCGGGAATGAGAACAAGCTGGAGAATAATTCCCGGAATTGCATTAAGAAAAGCTGATGTCAAAAATGCTGTCAGTGTAAAAGCATTATCACCCATACCGAGTAAAATTGCATGAACTACACCCCAGACAACACGACCGCCGAGCATTGTAATAATAAGGCAACGGTATAGAGATTTCATACATTTCCATTTTGCGTGAGTGAAAAGGAATCCCGCCAAAAATCCGTAAGTCGCAAGTTCAAACGCCATGGAAACAGCATTAGGAAACATCACGGGCATTGTAAAAAGTGCCGACCTCATAAGAGGCAGAATAAACCCGACTGCCGCACCGTACTGCCAACCGCAGATGAAACCGCAGAGCAATACAGGAATATGCATCGGCAAAAGCATATTTCCTATTTGCTGAATCTGTCCCGTAAAAAACGGCAAAACAATTCCTATTGCAATAAACATCGCCGATAAAGCGATATTAGTCAAAGTTTTTTTCATTGTTAATTTCCTCTGAAAATCAATTTATTTGATTATACCATTTCTTGATAATAAGGTCAATAGAAAAAGGTCGGCTGATGCCGACCTTCTGATTATACGCCTTTAGCTGAGAAATATTTAAACTTTGCCGTTACATCACCTATTGCAAACATACCCGAAAAACAGCCTGTAAAAGTGCATCTCATACATTCTTTTGACATAAGCTGAGTACAGCCTGTGCCGATTTCAATGAGGTTATCCATGTCTTTACCAGCATAGAAAGTATATTTATTTCTGTCTGCAACAATACGCAGTGCCAATTTTTCTGAATCAATTACAACCTCATCAGTTGCAACATCAAAGTCAACAATGCGTCTTCTTAAAATCACACTGTAGCCTTTATCGGTTTTCTTTGCCATAAGCTTATAGTGTTGCTCAGATGTATGGAAAATTGCAAGACCTGCATAACCGTCACCGTCTGTGATTTCAAGCTCGGTTTCGTATGTAATATCCATCTGTTGCTGACGCACAGCAAGATAAGTCGGACTGCCCATGCCGTCAAAAGTTTCTTCCGTTCCGTGAAGTACTACGCCGTCTTTGGCGATTTCATATGAGTCTTCTTTCGGGCTTCTGAGGAAAGCCCAGCGGGGTGCAAATGTATCGGCGGTAAAATCATCTTTCCACTCTTTGTTAACTGAGTAATCGCCCTCGCCTTTGATTGTCATTTTATTAAAAATCGGTTTACCTTCATTTACTACAGGCCAACCGTCTTCGTCCCATGTGACAGGAGCAATCATTGTTTCGCGTCCGATGTGATGAAGTCTTCCCATTGAAGGTCTGATTCCGTGGAAAACCAACCACCAATTACCATTGGGGTCAGTAACAAGATCTGAATGACCGAGCGCCTGAAAATGAACAAATCTTGTAGAAATATCTTTATGTGAAAGAATAGGATTATGCGGACATGATTCAAACGGACCCCAGACATTTTTGCTTCGCGCAATAGTTACCATGTGACCGTATTCAGTACCGCCCTCTGCGATAAGAAGATAATACCAGCCGTTTATCTTATACATATGCGGACCTTCGGGACATCTTCCGCCTGTGCCGTGCCAGAGAATTTTTGTTTCTGAAAGTCGTTTACCTGTTTCAATATCAAACTCATACTGACCGATGCAGTTGTCGTCTTTTTCGTCGCGGTGAGTACCCTGATAATAAACTCTGCCGTCATCGTCCCAGAAAATTGAAGGGTCGATACCCGGCTGATCAAGATATATGGGTTCTGACCATTCGCCGTTAATATCATCAGTCCACACGAAGAAATTACCACCGCCTGTTACATTGGTAGTAATCATATAGAAGCGTCCGTTGTGGTAACGGATTGTCGGGGCATATATACCGCCTGATGTACCTGAATTTTCAAGAGGCAACTGGCTCTTGCGCTTCAGGACATAACCCTTCTGTTCCCAGTTGAACAAATCACGGCTGTGCCACAAAGGTACTCCGGGGAAAAACTCAAAAGAGCTGTTTACGATATAATAATCCTCACCGACTCTGCAGATACTCGGATCGGGATAAAATCCGGGGATAATCGGGTTTTCATAATTAAGCATACGCTTTCCTCCTTACATAAAGGTCAAAAATCTTCACATCATCACAAAAAGTGTAACATAAAAAATATAAAAAAACAAGACAGAAAAAGACGAAAATATTTGCTAACAATTTCCATATATGATATAATACTTTGTAGTGCAAAACGAACGGCGGACTCCGTCCGCACCTATTTAAAAAATGAGGTATAAATTTATGAAAGAAACTGAAAGCAAGGCTGCGGCAAAAGCATTTGCGGAATATTGGAAAGATAAAGGCTATGAGAAAGGTGAAAGTGCGCAATTCTGGATTGATTTGCTTGAGCATGTTTTAGGAATTGAAAACGCTCGTGATTATATCACCTTTGAGAAACAGGCAAAGATAGATACTTCAAACGGATTTATTGATGCGGTAATTCCTGCCACAAAAGTGCTTATTGAACAAAAGGGATCTGACAAAGATTTACGAAAACCCATAAAGCAATCGGACGGCAGTCTGCTCTCCCCTTTCCAACAGGCAAAGCGCTATATAGTTGACTTGCCGTTATCGGAGCATCCGAAGTGGGTTATCACCTGCAACTTTCAGGAATTTTTAATATACGATATGGAAAAGCCTAACGGTGAACCCGAACAGATACTCCTTAAAGACCTTCCGAAAGAATATTATCGTCTGCAGTTTTTGGTTGAAGAAAAAAGTGAGCTTCTTGACCGTGAGGAAGAACTCTCAATGGAAGCAGGCAGAATTGTCGGAGACCTTTACGAAGCACTTTTAAAGCAGTACAAAAACCCCGAAAGTGAAGATACTTTAAAAAGTCTTAATAAATTATGTGTCCGCCTTGTTTTTTGTCTTTATGCAGAGGACGCAGGTATTTTCGGCGAACGCTTAAAGTTCCATAACTATATAAAAGGACTTGCACTCAAAGATGTCCGCAGAGGACTTATAGACTTATTCCGTGTGCTTGATATGAACGAAGCACAGCGTGAAGAATATGACCCCTATATGGACGAAGAACTTGCATCTTTCCCCTATGTCAACGGCGGACTTTTTGCAGACGAAAATATTGAGATACCACACTTTACACAAGAGATTGTTGACTTGCTTTTAAGAAATGCAAGTGAAGATTTTGACTGGAGTGACATCAGTCCGACAATCTTCGGTGCGGTGTTTGAAAGCACATTGAACCCCGAAACCCGTCGCTCAGGC
>JAFRZS010000160.1 GCA_017442445.1 Clostridia bacterium | reverse complement strand
TGCTTATTAAGTCGCTTGTTTTACTTGCATCATTACACCAAACCCATATTGGATATGTGGGATTGGAATAACAGACAATTACTCCTTCGTTGTAAAAAATATCGGTACAATCATTTTGTAAAATGCGGAATAGAACAGAATAAGTGATATCTCCTTCTAGCTGTTTCGACAGCTCAATGTTAGAAGCATTTTTTAAATGTAATAAATGAGTTATTGACATACAAACGGTCCTCCTTTCGTCAAGTTCACATTTATCGGGTAGTATTGATTCTTTAATTACCTGTATTTGATTTTGTGGTGTTAATAGAGGAAATCAACATTCGTCTGATTGCGCCGCAATCGTGCAAAAGGGATTTCAGAACATCATCGGTAAAAATCTCGGATTTTTGCATAAGTTCAAGCCAATACTCCGTTTCATAACATTCCTTTAACGCAATTTGAAGCTCGGATATAAAATCTGCCTTGCTATGAGCATATTTTGCCTCACGAATATTAGCACCAATAGATGTCGCACTACGCTCCAACTGATTGATAAGAGAATAGTGCCCCTTAATGCCGTCAGTCACTTTCAAAATACTTACTGCAAAATCCATAGATAAATCTGCAAGTTTATTTTCAGCCATTGAAATCACCTCTTTGAATACATTATATCACAGATTTCAATGATTTTCAATGAAATCGCGCAAGCGCGATGAAATCCTCACTCCGCTCGGATGAAATCTGCTTCGCAGATGAAATTAAATCCGTCCTTATCTCCCGACGAAGTCGGATTTCATCACGAAGTGATTTCATCCCACGAAAGCGGGATTTATCCCGACCGATAGGACGGATTTAGTTGAAAAGAACCCACACTTGTCGTAGACAAATGTGGGTTCTTTTCTGGTGCTGGTGATCGGACTTGAACCGATACGGTGTTGCCACCGAGGGATTTTAAGTCCCTTGCGTCTGCCGATTTCGCCACACCAGCGAACAGGTAATATTATAATACCAAATCATTTGCTTGTCAAGATAAAAATCAATATTTTACATGAAATTTTGAGGGAGAAGTTTTCTCCTCCCTCAAAATAATAACTTAAAGATTCAAAAAATCTTTTCTATATTCAAGCCCAAACGCTTCAGCAACAGCCTTGAGTTCAACATCATGAATAGTGTTGATATGCGGCATATGTGCGGTCAGCATATAAAGCTGAGCAGCTTTTTCAACAGTTTCTATCAATCCGAAGGTTTCGTCCATATCTCTGCCTGTGCCGTAAATTCCGTGCATACCCCAAACAACTAAACGGTAATCTTCCATCTTTTTAGCTGTAGCAACACCGATTTCATTATTACCGCAAACCATCCACGGAAGAACTCCGATACCGTCAGGGAAAACAACGATACATTCTGTGCACATCTGCCAGATAGTGTGTGTGAATTTTTTGTCATCAAGTTCATGAACATGAGTCATGGCGAGTGTGTATGTAGGATGAGCATGCATCACTACTCTGTTATCAGGATCCTTCTTAAGTCTTGTCATGTGACTCATCAAGTGTGCAGGTAACTCACTTGTAAAACGGCCGCCATCTTTATATCCCCAGAGAAGTTCAGCTGATGTACCATCTTGTGCGATACGAATAATGCCAAGATTAGTTTCCGGGTCACTTTCAGCATTCTTGAAATATTTACCTGTACCCGTTACGATAAAATACTTACCGATAAGTTCGGTAGCATCAAATCCGGTAGGAATTGTACGGATAACATTATTTATATCAAGATATTCTGCAACCTCATTTTCGTCAAGCATATAGCTTATATTTCCGCCGTTTCTCTCGTCCCATCCGAGACGGTACATATTAGCTGAAGTCTTTTTCATTTCTTCAATAAATGTAGCTGTGCGTATGTCTTTCATATCAATTACCTCTCTT
>JAFRZS010000159.1 GCA_017442445.1 Clostridia bacterium | reverse complement strand
GGGATATCCACTGCCGCTTGAGATATCGCTTTTATATCGCTTATTACTCCGAAATAGTCGGGACTTGTTATGTACACAGCTTTTGCATCGGGATTTTTTTCAATCGCATTTTTTACACATTCTGCTGTTATTCTGCCTGAAAAATACTCACCCGCAGAATTATCAGGATAAAGCCAGACGGGAGTTATATTCAAAAGCGACATAGCATTTATTGCGCTTCTGTGGATTACTCTGCTCATTAAGATTTTTCCGCCTGTGGGACATACAAGCCTTAACATCGTCTGAATACACAAGGTACAACCACTCGCACTCATAAAAGTACCCTTTGTTTCAAAAAGCTTTGTAGCCATATCCTGTGCTTCTTTTGTGGGGCCTATATTATCAAACAGACTGCCTGTATCAGGGATTTCCGTAACATCATATTTAAGTATATTTTCAAGCGGATACAAAGCTTCACATACCCCTTTGTGACCGGGCATATGAAACTTTTTCATTTTTTTATCCTGATATTTAATTATTGCATCATAAATCGGACTGCTCATATTCTCACCTGTAATTTCACTATAGCCGCAGATAACGGAGGAATTCTGACATTTCCGTTTCCGACATTTTCACCGCCTGTAAGGACTTCTCCTCCATGCATTTCTGTCGGCATATAGTAAACTATTTCTTCTTCATTTCTGTTTGCAATAAGCATAAGCTTTTCGTCTTCCGATTCTCTTATATATGCTACTGCACCGAGGATATCGGAAACTGCTTTATACTTTCCGTCTTTTAATGCTTTGCTGTTTTTGCGTATATTTCCCAAAGTTTTATACCATTCAAGCAACTCTGTATTTTCTTCTCCCCAAGGATAAACTCGTCTGTTGAAGGGGTCGGAATAGCCTTCCATTCCCACTTCGTCGCCATAGTATAAAGACGGCACTCCGGGAAGGGTGTATTGTATTGCAGATGCAATTTTCATAAGCTTTATTCCTTTTGATTTCTGCTCGGAATTAAGACTTTGTCTGCTCTGCCATTCTTTATCTTTAAAATCACCGCTTTCACCTGCTAAAACGGTTAGCGCTCTTGCAGTATCGTGTGTTCCGATGTGATTCATAAGCGCATCAACTACCGGCTTAGGATAGTTTTCAAGTACAGTCAGTATTTTGTCATGAAAACCCTCAGCCTTCGCTGTTCTTACAAAATCCATAACAGTTTTTGCAAACGGATAGTTCATTACACTGTCAAGCTGGTCACCGATGAGATATCTTCTGCGTTGCGAGTATGAATACTTATTTGAAGCATCTTCCCATACTTCACCGATTATCAGTGCTTCGGGATTTTTATTTTTAACTGTATTGCGAAGCTTATCAAGGAATACATCGGGTAATTCATCGGCAACATCTAAACGCCAACCACCTATACCCTTCGACAACCATTTTTCAATGACACCGTTTTCACCCAAAACATATTCAAGGAAACCTTCATCAGATTCATTAACTTCGGGTAGAATTTTTATACCCCACCAACAATCGTACTTGTCTGGATAGTTTGCAAATTTATACCACGAAAAATATTCGGAATCCTTTGAGTTATAGGCGCCGATGCTGTCATATCTGTTGTTTTTATTAAAATATTTACTGTCGGCTCCCGTGTGGCTGAAAACACCGTCTAAAATTATTTTTATACCAAGCTTATCGGCATTTTTTATAAGGCTTTCAAAGTCTTCTTCGCTTCCTAAGAGCGAATCAATTTTTGTATAATCTGCCGTATCATAGCGATGGTTTGAATGTGCTTCAAATATGGGATTGAGATATATACAGCTTATTCCGAGTGATTTCAGATAGTCAAGCTTTTGCTCAATCCCTTTGAAATCTCCGCAGAAATAATCATTATTTTTTACAATGCCGTTAACTGCTTTGAACTCGGGACAGCCTCTGTCAGTTCTTAATACTCTGTCTGTCGGGACATCAGTTTTTTTCTCGCCCGAAAAATTAAATCTGTCAGGAAAAATCTGATATATTATTCCGCCCTTAATCCAGTCGGGAGTTGCAAAATTTTTATCATATACAGTTAACTGCCAATCCTCTCCGTTACCCGAAAGAGCGCCGATAGAATTACCGACATTAGTAATCTGACTTTTTCCCCACGGTGTTGTATATTCAAATCTGTACCAATAAAGTCCTGCTTTTTTTGCTGTATATTCAACCTTCCACCATTCTTCATTGTCACCTTGCATTCCGTCCCAAAAAAACGGTATCTGTTCAAAATTATAATCGTCATCTCTATGAATAACTAAAGTAACGCCGCTGCATTGGAGTCTGCGGGGCAAAACTACTCTGAAATACGTAGTTTCCCCCTCTTGCATAGCGCCGAATTTTTCTTTATGCAAATTACTTCTTGAATTGAAAGGAATATAATGCATTAAGATTTCTCCCTGAGTTTTTTGAAAAATGCTTTAAGTAAATCTGAACATTCCTGTTCATGTATTCCGCCGTAGACCTCGGGTTTGTGGTTATAAGGAAGGCTGAAAAGATTAACAACACTTGAACACGAACCTGCTTTTTCGTCATAAGCTCCGAAATATACATTTTCTATTCTTGAATTTATTATTGCACCCGCGCACATAGGACACGGTTCTAAAGTCACATAAAGGTCACAGCCGAATAAACGCCAACCGCCTAAATTTTTACAGGCATTGTTTATTGCTTCAATCTCAGCATGGGCAAGTGCATTTTTTCCGTATTCGCGTCTGTTTCTGCCTGTGCCGACAATTTTTCCGTCTTTTACTACAACTGCACCGACAGGTACCTCGCCTTCATTTGATGCTTCAATTGCAAGTTTTATTGCTTCATTCATAAAATCCATAATTTTACCCCATGCTTTTCACTATGCTGATAGTTATAAATATCATTGAAACAATTATCGGAAAATTGAAAATATATGAAAAGAATTTCTGTCCCGCTGTTAGTCCTGTTTCAACTTTTTTGAGGTTGTATGCAT
>JAFRZS010000158.1 GCA_017442445.1 Clostridia bacterium | reverse complement strand
GAACGGTCCATGAATGCACCCGGGTCACCTTCGTCGGCATTACATACAACATACTTCTGGTCAGCCTGATTCTTAGCTGTGAAGCTCCATTTGAGACCTGTGGGGAATCCGCCGCCGCCTCTTCCGCGGAGACCTGAATCCTTAACAACCTCAATTACCTGCTCGGGTGTCATTTCTGTAAGACACTTTGCAAGAGCCTCGTAGCCGTTATAAGCGATGTATTCGTCGATATTTTCGGGATCAATAACACCGCAGTTTTTAAGAGCAATTCTCTTCTGCTTTTTGTAGAAATTAGTTTCGTTGAGAGATTTAACAACATCTTCTGTAACTGTCTCATCGTAAAGGAGGTGTTTAACAACACGACCTTTGAGAAGGTGTTCTTCAACGATTTCGGGAACATCTTCAACCTTAACCTGGCTGTAGAATGAACCTTCGGGATAAACGATCATAATCGGGCCTAATGCGCAAAGACCGAAACAACCGGTGGGGATAACCTTAACCTCGTCCTGAAGTCCTCTTTTTTCAATTTCAGCTTCCATAGCCTTCATGATTTTGGGGCTGTCGGAGGAGGTACATCCGGTTCCGCCGCATATTAAAACATGTGAACGATACATTAATTTTCCTCCTAATTATTATTTAGCCATAGCACCGATAGTATATTCGGTTACAACATTTCCGTTAACAAGATGGTCGCAAACAACTTTTGCAACTTTTTCCTCAGTCATTTTTACATAAGTAACTTTTTCCTGACCGGGAACAAAAACTTCAACAACGGGCTCAAACTGGCAGATACCGATGCAGCCTGTCTGTGAAACACTGACTTTTTCACCGAGATTACGTTTTGCAACCTCGTCAACAAAGCCGTTCAATACGGGACGTGCGCCTGCTGCGATTCCGCAAGTTGCCATACCTACAACAACTCTGATAACATCGGAGCTATCGTCACGAACATGCATGTTTGCAAGAGTTTTTTCTCTTATAGCTTTTAATTCTTCAAGTGATTTCATTATGATACACCTCCGTTTAATGATTCAATAAGTTCTTCCAAATATCCGCGCATCCATTGGATAATTTCAGGTTGGTCAATGGGAACATCGTCACCTAAAATTTTCTTGATTTCGCGCGTATCAAAAATAATTTCCTTGCCGTTTAAAACCTGACGGTAAAATACGTCAGTAGCTTTATTCATTGTAGCAAGGGTGATTATCGAAGATACCATATCGCCAAGAGGAACGAAGTCAATATTATCCGTTTTATAGTCGGCATAGACTGTGGTACCGACTCCTTTTTCGGACTCTATTTTAAAAGAACCTCCGCACATTTCCGCCGACATTTTAAAAAGCGGAATACCAAGTCCTACTTTTCTTGTAGTACGGGTTGTATAAAAGGGGTCTTGAACCTTATTCAAGGTTTCTTCGTCCATACCGCAACCGTTATCTGCAATTACTACGGAAAGTGTGTGTGCCGAAGTGTCTTCGTCCACAGTAATTTCCACAAGACTTGCTTTAGCGGTTACGCAGTTACAAGCGATATCAAGTATATTAAGCGATAACTCACGCATTCTGATATTTCTCTAAAATACCTGCAATCTGCTTAACTTCAAGCTTACCGTAAACATCGTCATTGATTGTGAGAACGGGAGCAAGACCGCAAGCACCGATGCAACGACAAGCTTCAACAGAAAACTTACCGTCGGGAGTGCATTCACCGGCTTCGATGCCGAGAATTTTGCAGATTTCATTAAGAAGAGCATCTGCACCCTTAACGTAACAAGCAGTACCAAGACAAACAGAGATGTTGTACTTGCCCTTGGGTGAAAGTGCAAACTGTGCATAGAAAGTAGAAATTCCGTAAACCTTTTCAAGCGGAACATCCATTCCTTCTGCAATCATGACCTGAACCTCAAAGGGAAGGTATCCGTAAATATGCTGTGCCTGCTGCATAACATACATAAGCATACTGTTGTCACCTTTGTGCTGAGCAATAATTTCTTTGAGCTGTGCCTCTTGTTCAGGTGTGCCGTTGAACGGCATCTGGCTGATTTTCTTTAACATTCGGCTATTTCCTCCTTTTGTGACGGACATAAGTCCGATATACTGTACGAATTAATTGTTATTTTTTTAACAATTAAAATTGAACTCCACACAACTACATGCGCGAACTCTTACACATTATAACAGAAACGGACAAAAAAATCTACACTTTTAGCCTATGCTAACTTTATTTTTTTAAAAAAGTTTCTGGAAACATAAAAAAATAGGCGGCATTTGCGCCGCCTATTGAAAAGTTAAATAAATTTACTGAAAAAATCCGTATGTTTTATTCGGGCGACCACAAGTCGCCCCCACAACATTTGCGAAGCAAATATATCACTCGTCGTAAGACGAATATCACATCGGCTCTGCCGATATATCACTGCAAAGTCAACGACTTTGCTTATCTGTCTTCTCTGAAATAATTAAGTCCGAGTGAATGGGGTTCTGAGGATATTTTCTTGGAGTTTACCGAAGAAATAATCAGAACTATTGTTGTGAGTAAGAAGGGGAGCATCTGGTAGATTGAAACGGGCATTTCTCTGATGAATGCGGGAAGGAAAGAAAATTGTCCGATATAATACTGCAGACAAGTGAAAGCACCGAATATGAATGAACCGATGATAGCTTTTGCAGAGCTCCAACTTGCAAAGATTACCAATGCAACCGCAATCCAACCGTAACCGCCTACAACACCGCCGCCTGACTGCCATGTACCATTGAGAGTAATGATAGACATATAAGCACCGCCGATACCGCATATACCGCCTCCGATAATTGTGCAGAGATATTTGTGTAATGTTACATTTATACCTGCCGCGTCAGCTGCTGAGGGGTTTTCACCGATAGCACGGATAGCAAGTCCTGTTTTTGAAAATTTAAAAATCAGGGCAATTACAATCGCAATAACGATAGCGATATAAACGAAGGGATTGTAGTTCAAAAACATTTTTCCGATATAGGGAATCGAGCTTAAGAAGGGGATTTCAATGGGTGCGAGTTTGCTCATAAATTCGGAAGAGATCTGAGGATTACCACCTGCATTTTCTGTCATAGCGAATCCCAAAACAGTTGATATACCAATACCGAATGTTGTAAGAGTAAGACCGGTAACATTCTGATTTGTTTTCAGTGTGATTGTAAGGAAGGCATAGAGTAATGCACCCAAAGCGGCTGATGCGAATGCAACAAGGAAGGCAAGGAAAACGCTTTCGGTTTTCCAGGCAGTGTAGAATCCTGCAAATGCACCTATCCACATCATACCTTCAACACCGAGGTTGAGTCCGCCTGCTTTTTCGCAGAGGATTTCACCTGTTGTACCGAAAAGAAGGGGAGTGCCTGAAAGAATTGCCGCATAGAAAAAGTTAATAAAGTTTGCCATTTTTTCAGCCCTCCTTCTTCTTGAAAATCAGTTTGTAGTTGATGAAAAATTCAAATGCAATTACGCAGAAAAGAATTATTCCCTGAACAACATCAGCAACAGAAGCTGAAAGTCCGAGCTGTGTCTGCATTGTACTGCTTCCTTTTGCAAGAATACTGAAGAGGAAGGAAATACCTGCGATATAGAAAGGATTAAGTTTGCCGAGCCATGCAACTACGATTGCGGTAAATCCGACACCGCCGGCGATACCGCCTGACAGGGTATGGTCAATACCTGCTACCTGTAATGCACCTGCAAGTCCTGCAATTGCACCGCTTATGATCATTGTGCGGAGAACGATTTTTCCGACACTCATACCCGCATATCGTGCGGTAGGCTGACTTTCACCGACAACGCTGATTTCGTAACCCTGTTTTGTTTTGCTGATGTAGAAGAACATCAGCACCATAAGAACAAGCGCGATTATCCAACCGATATGGACACCGAAAACCTCAGGGAGTCTTGCGTTATCGTCAATGCTTCCGATACTTGCATAACCCTTTGTACGCTGCCAGGGACCTGCTTCGAGGTATCTTACGATATAGAGTGCAATATAATTGAGCATCAAAGTGAAAAGTGTTTCGTTTGTGTTGAATTTAATTTTGAAAATTGTAGGAATAAGTGCCCAAAAAGCGCCGCCGACAGCACCTGCAAGAATCATAACGATAAGAAGTATCGCATGAGGCCAGTCACTGTGGAAGAGGGCAAAATATGTAGAGAAAACACCGCCCATAATAATCTGACCTTCGGCACCGATGTTCCAGAATTTCATTTTGAAAGCGGGAACAAGGGCAAGTGAAGCAATAAGAAGCGGAATAAATCTTACAACGGTTGCCTGAACTGATGAAAGCGGATTTCTTACCGAGCCGACAAAAGCACCTTCAATGATGTGCTTATATGCTTCCAACGGATTTTCACCGAGGAGAAGGATGAAGAGTCCACCTGCAATAATGGCAAGGACAAAAGCACTTATCTGGAGAAGTACACTTTTTTTTGTTGAAACCTGAGTGCGTTTTGCAACTCTTACAAACGGTTCATGTTTTTTTGTTAAATCAGCCATTATTTTCACCTCCATCGGAAATTTTCTGACCTGCCATCATAAAACCGAGGTCTTCCTTTGTGACCTCGCGAGCATTTACAACACCCATAACTTCACCGTGACAGAGAACAAGTATTCTGTCGCAAAGCTCTAAAAGAACATCAAGGTCTTCTCCGATGAATAAAACGGAGGAGCCGTTTTGCTTCTGCTTGTTGATAAGGTTATAAATTGTGTAGGAGGAATTGATATCAAGACCTCTTTCGGGGTATGCAGTAATGAGCAACTGCGGATTTGATTCAATCTCACGTCCGATAAGTACCTTCTGTACGTTACCGCCCGATAAAAGACGTACGGGAGTGCTGACGTTGGGAGTTTTTATACTGAGCTTTTCCACAAGATCTTCTGCAAGTTTTTTTGCTTCTTTTCTGTCAAGGAAAATACCTTTGGAATTTTTGTAGGATTTGAGAAGCATATTGTGAGTGATATCCATTGAAGCTACAAGGCCCATGCCGAGTCTGTCTTCAGGGATAAAGCTCATTGATATACCGGCTTTTATGATTTCAGAGGGTGTTTTTCCGACTATATTTTCTTTCTTGAAGAGGATAGCACCCTTCTCAACCTTGTGAAGACCTGCGATGGTTTCGCAAAGCTCCTTCTGACCGCTTCCCGCAACACCTGCAACACCTAAAATTTCACCTGATGAAATATCAAATGTTACATCCTTAAGAGCCATTCGTCCGTCTGCGCCCTTAACGGAAAGATGACGTACATCAAGAGCATGAGGCTCTTTTTCGGTTTCGGGGCGTTCAATTTCAAGGTCGATAGCCTGTCCGACCATTGCTTCTGTAAGAATTTTAGCATTTGCCTTAGCAGTTTCAATAGAGTCAATGCTTTTACCCTTGCGGAGAATCATTACTCTGTCACTGATTTCAAGCACTTCGTTGAGCTTGTGAGTGATTATTATAACTGCCTTGCCGTCTTTTTTCATAGCACGGAGAATTTCAAAGAGATTCTGAGTTTCCTGTGGAGTTAAAACAGCGGTAGGCTCGTCAAGAATAAGAATATTTGCACCGCGGTATAAAACTTTAACGATTTCAACAGTCTGCTTTTCGCTGACAGACATATTGCATACGCGTTTTTTCAGATCAATCTTGAGAGAAAATTTATCGCAGAGTGTCTTGATTTCTTCGGCGGCTTTTTTGCGATTAAGCTTGTTGTTAGTACCTAAAAGTATGTTTTCAAAAGCGGTCATAACCTCAACGAGCTTGAAGTGCTGATGAATCATACCAATCTTCAGGGCAAAAGAATCCTTAGGAGAATTGATTACAACCTCCTTGCCGTTGATTTTGATAGTACCTGCATCGGGGTGATAGATACCTGATAAAATATTCATCAGGGTGGTTTTTCCCGAGCCGTTCTCGCCTAAAAGAGCAAGAATTTCACCGTTATTGACTGTGAGGTCAACCTTATCGTTGGCGATAATTTCACCGAATATTTTCGTTATACCTCTGAGTTCAATAGCATACTGGGTATCTGACATAGATTTCACACTCCGCATAATAGATTGAATTTTGTATATTTCTAAAAATTCGGAAAACTCTTAGAAATATACAAAAAAGGCGGAAGCTGAAAAAATGTTTTTCGGCTTCCGCCAGAATAGTTATTGGTTTAGCTTCAATTATTTGAGAAGCTCAACACCCTTGATGTAGTAGTTGATTTCGCCTGTGATTTCAGCATCTGTAAGGTCGTGGTCAACAACTGTACCGTCAGCCTTTGTCATGCCTTTTGCGAATACTACGAGTTCACCGCTCATAATCTTTGCTTTTGCAGCTTCAACAGCTTCCTTTGTACCCTTAGCAGCAACAGCTTCGTTGATGGGAGATACATCGATGAAGCCTTCGTTGAGACCGCCGAAGTAGTTAGTGGGAGTCCACTTACCGTCGATAACTTCCTTAACAGCTGTTGTGTAATATACATCCCAGTGCCAGATAGGAGCACAGATGTGAGCTGTGGGAGCCTGAGCTGTCATGTCTGAGTTGTAACCGCAACCGAAGATCTTGTTGTCAGCAGCAGTTGTCTGGGGAACAGAAGAGTCGCAGTGCTGTGCAAGAACGCCGCAGCCTGCATCTACAAGAGCCTTAGAAGCTGTAGCTTCTGCTTTTTCGTCTGCCCAAGAGCCTGTTACTGATACTTTAACAACTGCTTCCGGATATACTGACTGTACGCCGAGTGCGAAAGCATTGATACCGCCTGTAACTTCTGAGTTAGTTACGTCCATAGCTGCAACATAACCGAGGTTGGGGTTATTGATTTCCTTAGCCTTCATACCTGCTGCGATACCTGAGAGGTAACGAGCCTGATAGATACGGCCGAAATAGTTGTTGAAGTTTACATCGTTGCTCTTATATCCTGTGCCGTGTGAGAAGATAACATCGGGATATTTCTTAGCATACTCGTCCATGGGATCCATGTAGTTGAAGCTTGTGCCGAAGATGATGTTACAGCCTGCGTTTACAAGCTCGTCAAGAGCAGCTTTAACTGCGGGAGCATCGCTGTCGGGGATTTCGTCTTTTTCGATAACCTGGTCATCTCTGAGGCCTAAAGCATTTTTCATAGCTACGATGCCCTGGTGATGAGCAAATGTGTAACCTGATGTGTCTTTAATGCTTGTGATGTGAAGTACGCCAACCTTAATCGCATCTTTAGCGATGGGTGTTGTACCTACGGGAGCAGCTGTTGTTGTCTCGTCGTCGTTTGAGTTGCCTGAACAAGCAGCGAGTGAGAAAACAAGAGCGAGTGCCATAACGATGGCAAGGATTTTTCTGAGTGCTTTCATTTTTACATTCCTCCAAAATTTATTTCTTAAAAGACACAAGTGTCTAATTAAGCTTTTTTAGTCTGCAAAATTTATCTTTCCGTCTGATACGGATTCAATTTTTGCAAGAGATTCAATTCTTATTCCGCTGTCACGAAGATTTTTTCCACCGGGTTGGAATGCTTTTTCAATTGCAATACCTACACCGCAGACCTCAGCACCTGATTGCTTTACGATTTCCAAAAGTCCTGTCAATGCTTTTCCGTTAGCAAGGAAATCGTCTATTATCAATACACGGTCATTATCTGAAAGATATTTCTTTGAAACGATTGCCGTGTATGTAGATGCCTTTGTAAATGAAAAAATTTCGGTTGAATATGTGTCCGAGCCGATATTACGGTTATTACCCTTTTTAGCAAAGACCACGGGTACAGAAAAGTATTTAGCCGCAAAACAAGCAATAGCAATCCCTGATGATTCTATAGTAAGAATTTTTGTAATACCGCTGTCTTTGAAAAGACGGTAAAACTCTTTTCCCATTTCATCAAGAAGATCTATATCAAGCTGATGATTGAGAAACATATCAACTTTTACTATATCGGGATGAATTATGTCGCCGTCATTTATAATTTTCTGTTTTAAAAGCTCCAAAATAACCGACCTCTTTTCACACACTTGAACATAGTAATTATATTGCATCTTACAAAATAAATCAAGAGGTCACAGAAATTTTTATATTTTTTTGTATTGTTTTGCATTTTT
>JAFRZS010000157.1 GCA_017442445.1 Clostridia bacterium | reverse complement strand
TTCATCGGCGGTGTTGCAAACATTTACGGCGTTGAATATGACCTTAAAATGAAAGCCCGTGCCTATGAAATTTATTTTGAAAAAGCGGCCGAAAGAGTTGCTGTTTATCCCTGGTCAAAGGTTATGATTGACTCACTTTCCGCTATGGGATATAAGTTAGCTGTCGCTTCCGCTTCCGACAGAGTAAAGGTACTTAAAAACATTGAATGTATCGGTGTTTCTCCTGAAAAGTTTGATGCACTTATTACGGGTACTGATGTTAAAAATAAAAAACCCGATCCCGAAATTTTCTTGAAGGCGGCTAAAACTGCAGGTGAAGAACCTTCAGACTGTGTTGTTTTTGAAGATGCACTTTCAGGTGTTAAGGCTGCAAAAGCTGCAGGTATGACCGCGATTGCAGTTACAACATCTTTTGATGAAAAACAGCTTTACGAAGTTGGCGCTGACAAGGTTGTCCCCGACCTTCGTGAAGTTTTGGAAGATCTTGAAAAGGAAAGAGAATAATCAATGAAAATATCTGTTAAATCTCATAAGGAAATCACTTCCATTGAAGCTGACGGATTTGATAATCTTCTGTCGGTTCTGAGATACTACGGATATTCACTTAATGCTTCATGTGACGGAAAAGGCACTTGCGGTAACTGTAAGGTTATTGTTGATTCACGCGTTGTGACCGCCTGTAAAACACCTGTCCGTGACGGTATGACTGTTGAGCTTTTTCAAAAAAAATCTTCTGAAATATTTTCGGAAATTTCTTCAGAAAAAGAAGCTTCTGCAATTATAGATATCGGCACAACTACCGTCAAATGCGCTTTGGTTTCAGACGGAAAAATCATTTCGCTTATTTCTGAAAAAAATTCTCAGGAGAGCTTTGGCGCTGATGTTATTTCCCGCATTTCACACGGCGAGGGAAATGACCTTGCTTTGATGAATTCTGCAATTATTTCTCAGCTTAATTCTATGCTCAAAAGACTTTCTGAAAATATAAAGATTACAGATATCAGCATTGTCGGTAATACGACAATGCTGCATATTTTTTTAAATACACCCTGCAAAAGCATGGGTGTATATCCTTATACTCCCGCTTTTATTGATGAAAAAAGCTTTGATAACGCAATAGAAACAGGACTCGAATTTTCTGTACCGCTTTATATTCTTCCGTCAATTTCTGCCTTCTGCGGTGCTGATATTGTCGCTGATATTTCAGAATATTACACTGACTCCGAGGACTATACTCTGCTTATAGATTTTGGTACAAACGCAGAGGTTGCACTCTTTAATAAGGATAATATTTTCGTCACCTCCGCTGCCGCCGGACCTGCTTTTGAATGCGGTAATATTTCCTGCGGTATGCCGTCGCTTGACGGTGCTGTATGCAGTTACGATATTATAAACTCCGTTCCGGTTATAAATACAATAAACAGAAAAAATCCTGTCGGAATTTGTGCGTCAGGTCTTGTTGATATTGTTGCCCAACTACTGAAAAACAATATCATTGACAAAAGCGGTTTTCTTGAAAAAGATTTTGAAATCTCTAAAAACATTTTTATAACTCAAGCAGATGTCCGAGAATTTCAACTTGCAAAAGCAGCTGTTGAAGCTTCTGTAAAAATTCTCAGTAAAAAAATAAATTCACCCATAAAAAAAGTCTGCATCTGCGGTAATTTAGGTAAACATCTGAAAATTGAAAACGCAAAATTCCTCAGACTCATTCCCGATATTAACGATGTTGTAGTTTCAGAAAACGCACCGCTTTTTTCACTGAAAAATTCCGACAAAAAGCTGTGGAAAAAAATTGCTGAATCCGCTCAATATATTGACATCTCAAATGACGGTGATTTTGAAAAAATTTTTGAAGGCTCACTTGATTTCTGAGAATAGTTTTTATAAAAAAATCAAAACTAATAATACTCACTTTGAGAAAGGTCTTAAAATGAAAAAAATCTGTATTTACGATTCCAAACGTTATGACAAAGAATACTTTGATAAAATAGTTGAGTCCTACGGCTTTGAGGTTGATTATTATGAAACAAAACTTACGCCCCGCACATCTGTTCTTGCGCGTGACCACGATGCAATTGTTGCTTTTGTAAATGATGATTTATCAAAGGCGACAATCGACAGACTCTATGATAACGGTATCAGAATTATCGCGCTCAGATGTGCAGGCTACAATAATGTTGACCTTGATGCCGCACAGGGAAAAATCAGAGTTGTCCGTGTGCCTGACTATTCGCCGTATGCTGTCGCAGAACACGCAATCGCTATGATTCTGACCCTTAACAGAAAAACTCACCGTGCGTATATCAGAACGCGCGACTTTAATTTCAGCCTCAACTCTTTTGTAGGATTTGATATGAAAGGTAAAACCGTCGGTGTTATCGGTACCGGTAAAATAGGCAGAATATTTATAAATATCTGCAAAGGCTTCGGTATGAAAATCTGCGCCTATGACCCATATCCGATTGATGAACCCGATATTGAATATCTTTCACTTGAAGAACTTTGTAAAAAATCCGATATCATCTCTCTACACTGTCCTCTGACTAAAGACACAAAGCACATTATCAATGAAAAAACAATTTCTCTTATGAAGAAAAACGCCATAATCGTCAACACCTCCCGCGGTGCATTGATTGACAGCGATGCTTTGCTTGATGCCTTGCTTTCAGAAAAAATCAGAGGTGCGTGTCTTGATGTTTACGAAGAAGAAACTGACTTTTTCTATGAGGATATGTCAAACGAAATTCCGAAAGACGATACTCTCGCCCGACTGATTTATATGCCGAACGTCATCGTAACTTCGCATCAGGCTTTCCTCACTCACGAAGCTTTAACGAACATTGCTGAAACAACTTGTAACAATCTTCGTGACTTTTTTGACGGAAAAGAGCTTAAAAACGAAGTTTTTTCGAACAATTCCTCAAAAAATGTAAAATAGTTAATCTATATATTGTGTATTATAATATTGACAACTCCTATATATTGTGATATAATAATAGTGAACTTAAAAACTTTTTAGTTCAGTCCATTTTATAGTACTTTGCTAACAAATTTTCCGAACATTTGTCTTGCATTTTTAAAAAAGTGTGCTATAATAGTAATTGTAAAGAACAGATGTTCGCTTAGGAGGTAAATATTATGACAACATCACAATCAATTTTAATCGCAATAGAAATCATCGCATCTCTGCTTCTCATCTGGGGCTTCATTCATGAGGACAAGCTGATTGCTTTTGAAAAGAAGTTTGCAAGATGCATAGCTGTTGCAATCCGCAAACACAAAAGAAAAAAGCAACTCGCACGAAAGAAAGCTTCTTCCCCGAAAGTCGTCAGGAAAGAAACATACAACCCTATGATTGTTCATGATCTTAACAACGGTCAGGGACGAGTAGCATAAAAACGATATTTAAAATGAGCAGTAAAAAACTTGCGTTTTTACTGCTCATTTTTTATATACATATTGTAATTCTCCGAAAAATTAGTTATAATAATTTTGTATATATTTTTTTAACGGAGTTTTTATGAAAAAGTTTTTATTTACAAAAAATGCACATACATTCCGCACGGAAAAAGACCGTAAAACACGCAAAACTATGTTCTGGGTTATAGTCATTTCCGTAATTGTTTTAATTCTCGGAACAATTTCCACTGTCATACTTTTGAAAAATTATGACTATGATATATCAAACATCGTTCCCGATGACGAAAGCACATCTGACACATCAGATCCGACTGTATCTGATGTTGATCAGAATGTATCGGGTGAAGCGGATATTCTCCTGGCTGTCCATGACGGTGACGAGTTGAAATTCGCCTGTATCGTAAAAGCTGACGCTTCCGGAAAAACTATTTCCGTCTGCTCACTTGAGATTGACTCCACACTTTCGGAAAAATTCAGCTCTGCTGATGAAAAAAACCGTATGAGTATTTTCAAAACCTCCGTCAGCTCTTATTCGGATATACTGATTGACCGATATATAAGTGCTGACTATAATCAGTTCACTCAGGTTGTTGCAACCATGGGCGGTGTTACTCTCGATATTCCGCACGACATTTCTTATAACAAAAACGATATTATGCTCTCTCTCAAAAGGGGCGAATGGAAGCTTGTCGGCGCAAATCTTCTTAACTATATTCTTATCAGTTCTCCCGCAACTCAGAATGAAATTATTTCTGCAATTTTAAATGAATATATGACCAAGAAAAATTATGATAACGCTGAAAGAATTTACAGTAAACTTGTAAATATTCTTGACACCGATATTACAGCATTTGACTTCAATTCGGCACTTTCTGCATTAAAGGTGTTTGCATATTCTGAAGAGCCTCTGAATATTTCAAGCTTTACAGTGAAAGGATAAAATATGAAAACTAAACTCAAAACAGCTCTTATTATAATCGTTATTGCCGCTATTTTCGGCGGTGTGACATACTTCAAGCTTATGCCTGAATCCGAATACAAGGATGTTGATTGGCAGAGCTATGAACACAGTGACATCTATGACAGTCACTACTATCTCAACCTTTCAACAAAAGAAAAAGTTGCGTACGAAAACATACTCAAGGAGTACAGGACTTTCCCTGATAAAATTGAAATTCCTCCTCTTTCGGACGATGAGCTGACCCGTGTATATACGGCTGTGCTTTATGACAATCCCCTCATTTTCTGTATGAGTAACTCGTGCAAAATTGTAACCGACGGCAGAGCACAATATTTTGCACCCGATTATATTATGACTTCTGAAGAATATGAAAACAAGCTCACGGAAATCACAAATCTTACTCCCGACCTTCTTGCCTCTTTACCTGCGGGAGATTATAATGTGGAGCTTTATCTTCACGATTACATAATCGGCAGATGCTCTTATACCGAAAAGAAGCCGGGTGATGAGAGAAATGTTTACGGCGCACTTATCAACGGCGTCGCATCGTGTGAGGGCTATTCGTATGCGATGAAATATCTCTGCGACCTTTTTGAGCTTGACTGCTATGTCATCTTCGGCAGGGCAGAAAATAAAAACGGTGACATTGGAAATCATCTGTGGAATATCATCAATATTGACGGTGATAAATATCACCTCGATGTAACCTGGAATGACACAATTGCAAAAGATGACCCGTCAGGAGATTACAGGTATATGTATTTCAATGTAACCGATGATGAAATTTCACAAACTCATTCCAATTTCAAAACAGACGATAAATGCACAGAAACTAAAGCTAATTACTATGTGAAAAACAACCTTAATTTCACGCAGTTCGGTGAAGCTCAAAAACAGCAACTCGCAAAGCTTATTGCTGCTGCCGCTGACGAAGGCAGATCTTCTTTCAGCATAAGATTTGATACTACCGATCTTTTTTCCGTTGCTGAAAAGAGCCTTATAAAAAAGCAGCAGATTTATCCTATTATTATAAAGGCAAGTAAACTTACAGATAAAAAAATTGATACCAAGATAGTTCATTACCGTTCTGTTGAAGATGTCAATGTGTTGGAATTTATGTTTAGTGTGGTGTAATTATGGATACAAAAAGAATTGAAAACGCAGTAAGAGAAATACTTATCGCAATAGGTGAAGACCCCGACAGAGAAGGTCTTGTTGAAACTCCGTCAAGAGTTGCAAGAATGTATGAGGAAATTTTTTCGGGAATCTCTGATGACCCGACAAAGCATCTGAAAATTTTTGACGAAGAAAAAAATGACGAAATGGTTATCGTAAGAGATATTCCTCTTTACTCAATGTGTGAGCATCATCTTATCCCCTTCATGGGTGTTGCGCATATTGCCTATATTCCAAAAGACGGAAAGGTTATAGGTCTTTCAAAACTTGCGAGAATTGTCACAAGCTTTGCAAAACGCCCACAGCTTCAGGAAAGACTCACATCACAGATTGCAGATTTTCTTTCAAAGCATCTCAACGCACAGGGAGTTGCAGTTATAATTGAAGCAGAGCATCTTTGTATGACAATGCGTGGAGCTCGTGCGGCAGGCGCAAAGACACAGACCTCCGCTTTGAGAGGTACAATGCGCAGTGACGCAAAAACAAGATCGGAAGTTATGTCATTACTGATTAGATAACAGGTGATATTTTGAACAAAAAAACTTATGTGATGGGAATACTCAATATTACCCCCGATTCATTTTCTGACGGCGGCAAGTTTTTTGCCGCCGATTGTGCTTTAAAAAAGGCTCAGGAAATTGAAAAAGACGGCGCTGATATTTTAGATATCGGCGCACAGTCAACCCGTCCGGGTGCAGAGTTGCTTCCCCCTGAAGAAGAAATCAAAAGACTTGAACCTATATTAAAAAACATTACGGAAGCGGTATCAATTCCCGTTTCACTTGATACTTTTTATCCCGAGGTTGTTTCCTTCGGACTTGAAAACGGAGTTAAAATTATAAACGATGTCAGCGGTGAAAAAAATCCCGATATCGCAAAGCTTGTAAAAGAGCATGATGCTTATTGGATTGTAACTCACAACACACCCGACAGATGCGGTGATATAATAGAAAGCGTCAGAAAATTTTTTGAGGACTTTCTTGAATTTACAAAAACTTTTTCAATTGACGATAAAAAAATAATTTTTGATGTAGGTATAGGTTTTAATAAAACAGACGAAGAAAATCTCAGACTTTTAGTTGATTGCGGTAAAACAAAGCCCGGTGATATTCCGCTTTTGGTCGGTGCTTCAAATAAGAGAGTCATTGGTAACAACACTGGCGAAACCGTCCCCGCAAACCGTTTATACGGCACCATAGCCGCACATACTCAGGCTATCATGTCGGGCGCTGATATTATAAGAGTGCATCAGGTCGCCCCCGCACTTCAGGCGGCAAAAATGGCTGATGCTATGAGGAGAATAAATAATGGATAAGATTTTGATAAATGACCTTAAAATTTTTGCATATCACGGAGTTAATCCCGAGGAAAAAGAAGACGGTCAGAATTTTTATATTGACCTTGAAATTTCACTTGATATAAAAAATGCCTGTCAGTCTGATGACCTCAATGATACTGTCAGCTATGCAAAAATAATTAAAACTGCAATAAGAGTTTTCACGGCTGAAAAATACGATTTGCTTGAACGCGCCGCACAGGTTGTAACAGATGCAATCTTTGAAGAATACGAAAAAGTTGAAGCAATTAAAATAAGACTCAAAAAACCCGAAGCACCTATAAAAGCAGATTTCGGATATGTTGCAGTTGAATTGGAGCGCGTGAGATAAATGAAAAAAGCTGTTATAGGAATGGGTACAAACATCGGAAGCAAAAAAGAAAACCTCAACAATGCAGTTGAAGCTTTGAATCTTCTGCCGAACACAAAGGTTATAAAAATATCAGATTTTTATGAAACCGAGCCTGTCGGCTATCTTGACCAGGACTTATTTTTAAATTCCTGTGTTCTTCTTGAAACCGAGCTTTCACCCCATGCACTTTTAGGTGCGTGTTTAGGAATTGAGGCGGGATTTCACCGAATCCGTACCATAAAAAACGGCCCAAGGATTTTAGACCTTGACCTTTTATTTTACGAAAGCGAAAATATAAACACACCCGACCTCGTTCTCCCTCATCCGAGAATAACTGAGCGAGCCTTCGTTTTAGTCCCGCTTCAAGATTTAGACTTAGGTTCTGAAATTTGTCCGTATGATATCCCGAAGCTCTTGAGAGAAATCGGAACAAGTGGTATAAACAAAATAGGAGATTGTTATGATTAAATATGTATTACCTCCCGAAAAAGAAGCTGTTTCGCATGATTTTCAGATTTCAATAAACGGTGAAGAAAAATTTTATCCCTATGAGGCAAGGGTTTCTGCTATGCCCTACAACACAGTTTGGCCGGGTTGCCAAAGACCGATTGAACAGACCGAACTTGCTTCGTTTTATGCTTTTTCAGCAGACGAGCCGACAGAAATTACTTTGTATGCAAACAAGGATTTTGACGAGTGCATTATTCGTCCGCTTTCAAAAAATATCAAACCCGAAATTGTCGGAAGAAAAATAACTTTCACCGTCACAAAATGCGGTCAATATACTGTTGAATTGGACGGGTTTCACAACGCATTTCATCTTTTTGTCGATCCCGCCAGAGATTTTATCCAAGAAACTAAGGGCGAAGATGTTATATATTTCGGTCCCGGTGTTCATGAAATCGGTGATGTTATTCTCAAAAGCAATCAGACCGTTATTGTTGACAGCGGCGCGGTGGTTTACGGTTCCTTCCATGCAGTTTCAAAAAACAATGTAAAAATTCTCGGCTACGGAATTATTGACGGAAGCCGTGAAGTCCGTAGTGATGATACATTTTTACTCCCGTGTGACAGAGATACTGCCTATCCCGAGTATGAAATCATCGACGAAGAAACGCATACTGTAAAAAAATGGAGTTATAATCATACGAAAAAAGTAGTTGAGGGATTTCCTTTTGCTTACGGAAAATTACCGCATGAAGAAAAAGAACTGTTTGACTACCTTGATAAGTATAATATCTTAAAAGGAAATATTCGTCTTTACTACTGCGAAAACTCTGTAATTGACGGAGTTATATGCAGAGATTCCGCAACTTTCTGCATCATACCTGCAAACTGCACAAATATACTCATTGACTATGTAAAAACAATCGGTATGTGGCGCTATAATTCAGACGGAATTGATGTCTTTAACTCAAGCAACATCACAGTCCGTAACTGCTTCCTTCGTAACTTTGATGACTGCATGGTGCTTAAAGGAATCAAGGGCTTTGATAAAGGCAATATGGAAAATATTCTGATGAAAAACCTGACTGTATGGTGTGATTGGGGACGAGCTCTTGAAATCGGCGCGGAAACCTGCGCTGATTATTACAGGAACATCATTTTTGAAGACTGCGATTTAATTCACGGTGCGCACATATTGTTGGATATTCAAAACGGTGACAGGGCAAATGTATCTAATGTTATATTCCGCAATATCCGTTGCGAATATACAAACCGTCAGCTCCCAACAATATATCAGAATGATATGACTGCTCCTTATGTCCCGCAAGTAAACACCCAACAACCGAATCTCATTGTAATGGAGAGCTACTGTGGCACATTTTCAAGAGATATGCGTTTAGGATACATTCACGATGTAACGATTGAGGACATTTTCGTTCACCTTGAAGACGGTGTTGAAATGCCTAACTCAAAAATTAACGGTGCAGAAGACGGACACAATACATACAATATCACAATAAAAAATGTCGTGGTAAACGACAAAAAGCTTGAGAACATCGAAGACCTCAAGCTCAAAACAAACGAATACACCCACGACATATTTTTTTCATAATGATTAAAAGCATACCAATCAGAGAATGTTGCAAGATTTTTCTTTTAACCTAAAACCCACAGAGTTTCTCTTTTTACTCTGTCCCCGTAAATTTGGTCTAACTCAAAGATTGTATCAAAGATATTTTTTGCTTTTTCAATGTCATTTTTACAGAGATCGAGACTATACTCTCTGTGCTTATTTTCATCATCTTTGAACTTAACCCATAAAGAAATAACAAGTGCTGTGTCAAAATATGAAAGCTTTATATACTGCAAAAAATCGTTCTCCTCGCTTTCATTTACCCATACATCTTCTCCGTCCTCTTCTCTGAGTTTAAAACCATGATTTGATATTATTGAGTTTATCATATACTCATAATTTTTCGGATTAATCAACACAAAGGTATGAACTGCTCTCGACATATAAATTCTCCTTAAATTAAAAAATGCGCAGCCGAAGCTACGCATGAAAAATGCCTCGCTCGGTTGTCGCGAAACAATTTGAAGCTAAACCCAAAAAGTGTATAAGCATCAAAGCAAGAGCATTTTTACCGAAAGTAAAAATACCTATACACTATTTTGGTTCCTATTCAAATTGTTTCGCAAGAATACTATAACACAAAAAGAAACTTTTTACAATGTTTTTGCAAATGTATTTTGCAAAAATAAAAAATGCGCAGCCGAAGCTACGCACGAAAAATGCTTCGCTCGGTTGCTGCGAAACAATTTCAGTCCAATAAAGCATAGACATTTAGAGCATATGCATTTTTACCAATGTAAAAATGTCTATGCCTTTTTCAGACTGATAGTTAAAATTGTTCCGCACTAATACTATAACACAAAGGAACAGATTTTACAATGTTTTTTTATAAAATGCCGTGCGCAGCACCCTAAATTCTGCATTCTGAATTAAAAACGTAAAAACCTCTCAAGGAATTGCGGGTTCCTTGAGAGGTTTGTGTTTTGGTTAAGATTATGCTTCTGCAGCTTCTTCTGCTTCAGCTTTCTTAGCTTTGGAAGCTTTCTTTTCTTCCTTCTTTTCAGCCTCATACTTTGTCAACTCGATGATGCACATTTCTGCTGCGTCACCGCGACGGGGGGCTGTCTTGATTATACGACAGTAACCGCCGTTTACATCCTTATATGCAGGGGCAATTTCGTCGAAAAGCTTTTTGGAAACTTCCTTTTTAGTGATGTATGCAAAAACTTTACGCTTTGAATTGAGGTCGTTTACTTTAGCAGTAGTAATCATTTTCTCTGCCATAGCACGAACTTCCTTTGCCCTTGTAACGGTGGTTTCTATTCTGCCGTTTTCCAAGAGATATGTTACCATAGCTCTGAGCATTGCCTTGCGATGATCGCTGGTTCTGCCGAGTTTTCTGGATCCTGGCATTAAAATCACTCCTTTACCATACTTGGGTGGTTATGAGATTAGTCTTCTTCCTTGCGGAGACTAAGACCTAAAGATGTAAGCTTTGCGATAACCTCATCAAGTGACTTGCGTCCGAGGTTTCTTACCTTCATCATATCGTCTTCAGTCTTTTCTGCTAAATCTCCAACCGTATTGATTCCTGCTCTCTTCAAACAATTGAAGGAACGTACTGACAGGTCAAGATCTTCAACGGACATCTCTAATACTTTTTCTTTTCCGTCGTCATCCTTGACTACCATAATCTCTGTATCGTATGCCTCATCAGAAAGGTCACCGAAGAGATTGAGATGCTCATTGAGAATCTTGGCTCCGAGAGAAACGGCTTCCTTAGCGGAAATTGTACCGTTTGTCCACACTTCAAGTGTAAGCTTGTCGTAGTCAGTAATCTGACCAACACGTGTGTTCTCAACTGTGTAGTTCACCTTTAATACAGGTGTATAAATAGAATCAATTGCTATAACTCCGATTACGGGCTGAAGAATCTGCTTGTTACGGTCAGCTGATACATATCCTCTGCCGATATCTGCAGTCATTTCCATGCTGAGATGTGCGCCTTCATCAAGTGATGCGATGTGTAAATCGGGATTGAGAATCTCAACTTCACTATCTGTCTTGATGTTAGCAGCAGTTACTTCGCCTGCACCAGTTTCATTAATATAAATAGTCTTGGGACCTTCACCGTGTATCTTGAGGATAACACTCTTGAGGTTCAATACTATCTCGGTAACATCTTCCTTAACACCTTCAACTGTTGAAAATTCATGAAATACATTGTCAATTTTAACAGATGTAATAGCATATCCCGGAAGAGAAGATAACAAAACTCTTCTTAAGCTGTTACCTAATGTTGTGCCGTAGCCTCTTTCCAACGGTTCTACAACGAATTTTCCGTATGTTCCGTCGGGACGTACGTCAAAACTATCGATTCTGGGCTTTTCAATTCCAATCATCTAAAACCCTCCTTGTAAATTGCAAAAATAAGCCTTCTTGCTCAAAAATTCTATATAATACAAGCTTATGCTGCATTATTTAGAATAGAACTCAACGATAAGATGCTCTTCAACGGGAGCAGCTATCTGATCACGATCGGGAAGATTGATAACTTTGCCTTCGAAAGCATCGTTATTAACCTCAAGCCACTGCGGTACGGGACGAGCCTGGTTAGCTTCCAATACTGCCTTGATCTTTTCGCTATCGCGGCTTGTGTTCTTGATTGTGAGCTTGTCGCCAGCCTTCAAAAGATATGACGGAACGTCTGTTTTGATTCCGTTAACTTTGAAGTGACCATGTGTTACAAGCTGTCTTGCTTCTGCTCTGGAGCTTGCCCAGCCTAAAAGATAGACAACGTTGTCAAGACGGCTTTCGCAAATTCTTAAAAGGTTTTCACCAGTTACGCCCTGCTTTCTTTCAGCCATCAAAAAATACTTGTGGAACTGATTTTCCTGAATACCGTAATAACGTCTTGCCTGCTGCTTTGCTCTGAGCTGCATGCCGTATTCAGAAGTCTTTTTGCGGCTCTGGCCATGCTGTCCGGGAGCGTAAGAACGGCGCTCAAAAGCACATTTGCCTGTGTAGCAACGTTCGCCCTTTAAGAAGAGCTTCTTACCCTCGCGACGGCATAACTTACATACCGCGCCAGTATATCTTGCCATATACGTTTGACACCTCCAAAATTTTTAGGTTATACACGCCTTCTCTTAGGCGGACGACAGCCGTTGTGGGGAATGGGAGTAACGTCTTTGATAAGACTTACTTCTAATCCAGCTGTCTGTAAAGCTCTGATTGCAGCCTCACGTCCTGCGCCGGGTCCCTTAACATAGACCTCAACTGTCTTCAT
>JAFRZS010000016.1 GCA_017442445.1 Clostridia bacterium | reverse complement strand
TGCTGTCGGAAAAACCGAAAAAGAATTGGCATTACAGCTTGATTTTTTCATGCTTAAAAACGGCGCAGACGCACCCGCATTTGAAACAATTTTAATCGGCGGTGAAGAAACTTCTGTTCCGCACGGAGTGCCGACAGACAGAAAAATCAGAAAAGGTGATTTCATCACAATGGACTTCGGCGCAGAAGTTGACGGTTACAGAAGCGACATGACAAGAACCGTTGCAGTAGGGGAAGTTTCCGATGAACAGGCAAAAATTTATGACATAGTTTTAGATGCTCAGCTGAAGGCATTGGAGAAAGCAGAAATCGGAGTTAAATGTTCAGATGTTGATAAGGCGGCAAGAGATGTAATTGATAATGCAGGTTACGGAGAATATTTCGTTCATTCAACAGGCCACTCAGTCGGAATTGAAATTCACGAACTGCCTTCTTTCTCACCGAGAAGCAAAGCTGTTTTACAAAAGGGCAATATTATGACAGTTGAGCCGGGTATCTATATCCCGACAAAATTCGGTGTAAGAATTGAAGATATGATTTACATTGACGATACTGTCTTAAACCTCACAAAAGCAGATAAAAAACTTATAATACTCTAAAAAAATCAATCAGAGGACTGTCCCCTGATTGATTTTTTTAATTTATAACTGTATAAAAATTTTTCCGTTGTCAAAACTATGAGTAAATAAATGAAAAGGATTGACAAAATGAAAAAAGAATTGTATGCAGGAAAATCATTTTACATCATACTCGGACTTTGTGTGCTGATAACAGGCTTCGGTGCGGCAAGAGCATTAAGAGGCAGAATCAATGCAGAAAATACTACAACCGTTTCAGAATCAACAGAATTTGATTGGGCAAATCAGACAGAGCTTGTCACCGAAAAAGCAAATATTGAAGCAACAAATATACCCGATCACAGAGAAACAACAACGGCTGAAAATTTTGTGACAACCGAAGAAAACACAGCAGAGCACCCTTATGTCGGAAGCTTTTCTTTACCGCTCGGCACACAGATTATAAAAGATTACAGCAACGGCGAAATGGTAAAATCAAAAACTATGAACGATTGGCGTGTTCATGACGGAATTGATTTCAAGGGAGAAAAAGGTGCTTCGGTACACGCAATACAGAACGGAGTAGTTTTATCCTGCGAGGATGACGCACTCTGGGGAACAGTAGTCACAATCGACCACGGAAAAGGTATGGTGGCAAGATACTGCGGACTTGATGAAAATACAAAGCTTCTGCCTGAGACCTATGTTGAAAAAAATCAGGTAATCGGAAAGCTCGGAACAATACCGATAGAATCAGCAGACGGATATCATCTGCATCTTGAAATTTCCGTCAGCGACAAAATTGATGATCCCCTGGCAGTTATGAATAAAGCAGGGTAAAGCAAAGCCATCGTTTTGCACTTTGCGTTTTGTACTTTTGCAATACCGTATCTTGTCTTTTAATTGCATTTTGATATCATGATATCAAAATATTAAGGGTAGATTTCAAACAATTCAGATGCGAAAACCGGCGGATATTATCCGCCCGTGCATTTTGCACTACGAAGTCATCTTCCGTCAATCTGCATTACCATAACGGTTATGTCATCGGTGTGGCGGTCTTGTCGGCGATGCCTTGCGGTATCGCCGATTTCTTTTGCAAGGGCATAGGCTTTGCCTTTGTGTGAATCAATGAGGTCATAAATCCATTTGACAGAGCCGTTTAAAACTCCGTCTGACATCATCACTATCATATCACCCGATTCAACGTATAATTCATCGGTTGCAAACTGCGTATCTGTGAGTATTCCGACAGGCATTGAGGCGGGTTCAATTGCGATAATCCGTCCTCTTTTTTTGACGAAGGTTACAGCGGCACCCGCTTTATAAAATTTTGTGTTACCGCTGTAAAGGTCAACAGATGCAATATCAAGAGTAGCAAACGATTCCTCGGGAGATTTTATCAGGAGTGCGGAATTTACAATTCTGTGTGCGCTTTCAAAAGATACTCCCGATGACGAGAGCCTTGAAAAAAGCTTTGCCGCCATAGCCGCATCAACTGCCGCGCGGCCGCCCGTTCCCATTCCGTCACTTAAAATCATAAGCTTTCTGCCGTCGGGTGTCGTACAGGTTTCCGCACAGTCGCCGCAGACCTTTGAGGAATTACACGGAATCTGATAAAGTCCTATCTGTGTTGTGAGATTATTTCTCGGAATGAATGACATAACAGTTTCGCTGTCATAGTAGCTGATATTAGGAAATTCAAATTTTGTTTTGCAGATACTTTCAACATTATGAGAGAGTAAATTCAGGTCAATTCTTCTGCTTATCGGTTCTGTGTGAGTTTCAATTTTCATAAGTCCGTTATCATCTTCAATACAGCTTATACCAAAAACCTTTATATTCATTTTCTTGAAAAGCTCGGTAATTCTTGTTGCGCAGTCGTTGTTAAAATTTCCGCTGTTTTCAAGCTCCTTTATCATATCGTTGAGTATATCGGAAACACTCCTGAACTGGTCAGCAACAACCTCTCTTATTTCTTCGTTTTTCTGGATATTTTCCGCTTTCAGAGCATGGGCAAAATAGTTTTTCGAAAAGCTTGACATCAACTCATCGGAACGGTCACAGCGATTGCGGAAGTTTTTCGGCAGAAAGTTCACATCGGGCTTGTCCTGAGTTTTCATAATATCGCAGATATTTGCAAATTCCTCGGCAGTTTCTTCAAAATTATTTTCCCAGCAGACAGTTCTCAAGGTACATCTTGAGCATACTTCGTCACGCACACCGTCAACAACGGGAGTCATATCGGGCGCGGTAATTTTTTCAAGACCTTTTGAAACCTTGGTTACACTTTCGGAAACATCATCAATAGCACCTGCAATTGAACGGAGTCTGCCCGACAAAGTATCACGCATATCACCCGCAACAGGCAATGCTTCAAAGAGAGTAAAATATTTTCTGAAGCGGTCAAGGAAAGATGTTTTTGAAGCGGCAAAGAATATAACTGACGGCAAGGCTTCAAAGAGAATAAGAAAAGCATTTTTATCACCCTGCAGAACAGAAAAAACTGCTTGTGTGCAAATAAAAATCAAAGCCTGAGAGAGTTTGCCCATAGGTGTAAAAATTCCCGCAAGAAGTCCGCCGAGTCC
>JAFRZS010000156.1 GCA_017442445.1 Clostridia bacterium | reverse complement strand
TATACAATAATATTTTGATATCATGATATCAAAATATTGTGTAAAAAAAATCGGACGACCAATGGTCGCCCCTACGATCTTGCTTTTAATTTTGCAGAAAATTACTGTGTGATACCGCCTCCCTTGCTCTAAAGAGAGGCGGTTTTCTGCGTTTTTTTCAGCCCATTATATATTAGCTCAATTTTTCTGCCAAAGCCTTAATCTGCTCAAGATTTGTTTCGTCAACAGCGGATTTTATTGTGACAACGGGGTCAACTAAGTTCAGATTTTTACTGTTTTCGAGCATCTTTTTCATGGTTCTTGCCGCTGTTGATGCCCATGTGCCGTTTTCAATAAATCCTACTGTTCTGTTCTGATAATTTCTTTCCGTTAAATGATGTATAAATGTTTTCATAAACGGGAAAATATCGGAATTATATGTTGTTGTCGCAAGGACTAATTTTGTGCTTCTGAAAGCTTCGGATACAGCCAAAGCCATATCGTCACGAGCAAGGTCAAAAATCTGTACTTTCTGACCTTTAGCTTCAAGCTCTTTTGATAAAAGCTCAACTGCCTTTTTTGTGTTGCCGTAAATTGATGTGTAGGCGATTACAACCTCGTCCTTTTCTGCATTATATGATGACCATGTATCATATAAATTAAGATAATGGCCTAAATTTTCATTCAACACAGGGCCGTGAAGCGGACAGATTGTCTTAATGTCAAGTCCTGCGGCTTTTTTCAGCACATTCTGTACCTGAACACCGTATTTACCGACTATACC
Source organism: Clostridia bacterium (assembly GCA_017442445.1). Classification (GTDB taxonomy): domain Bacteria; phylum Bacillota; class Clostridia; order Oscillospirales; family Acutalibacteraceae; genus RGIG2945. Next base: position 3,178 of record JAFRZS010000156.1, on the reverse strand, counting down.
GATATAATATCTTGCCGCTTCTGTTTCCCACTCTTCTTCTTTGTCCAATGCGCCGAATTTGCCGAAACCGTCTGCCGAAAACAGTACTTTGTCCTCTGCATCATAGGTCATGATAACCTCAGGCCAATGCACCATAGGTGCTTCAATAAATGTGAGATTATGTTTTCCGAGAGATAATGTGTCGCCTTCTTTTATAATCAGGCTGTTTGTAATTTCCTGACACTTAAAAAACTGTCCTATCATAGCATATGCTTTTTTTGATGTGACAATAACAGTTTCGGGATATACCTTTAAAAATTCCTCAATACTTGCAGAATGGTCAGGCTCCATGTGCTGTATAATAAGATAATCGGGTGTTTTATCCCCTATTGTATTTTTGATGTTATCGAGCCATTCGTTTGTAAATTTTATGTCAACTGTATCAAAGACAGCAATTTTTTCATCAATTATCACATAAGAATTATATGACATTCCGTTGGGTACTTTATACTGTCCTTCAAACAAATCTGTCAGGTGGTCATTAACACCTATATATTTTATGTCGTTGCTTATTTTCATAAATAAATCCTCTTTCAAAATCTTATCTTCTGTTTCTTCTGCCAAACATCGCAAGTACTCTCAACAAAAAGCGAAGGAAATATACAAGTGATGTGAGCAAAGATACAAAATATGTCATCGCCGCCGCAGACAGAACCTTCTTAGCAATAGGTATTTCGTCCTCTGTCAGTATTCCTTGTTCCAAAAGCATATTCCTTGCTCGTCTGCTGGCATTGAGCTCTACCGGGAGTGTTACAAGTGCAAACAGTAACGAACCGCCGTAAAGAATTACGCCCACCATAGCAACCTTGAATCCGATATCAGGAGATGCCATAACAGAATACATATCAAGCAAAAGTCCGATAAATACCAACGGCATCGCAAGATACGAACCAAAATTCACAACGGGTACCAAAGCTGTACGGATTCTGTAAAGAAAATATCCGTTCTGCTTCTGCATAACATGTCCCATTTCGTGAGCCGCTACTGCTACTGCCGCAACAGAATTATTACCATAAGTGCTTTCGGACAAATTAACAATTTTCTTCGTCGGATGATAGTGGTCTGAAAGCTGTCCTCTTACCTGACCGATTGAAATACCTCTGACTCCGTTTGCATTCATAAGTCTTGCAACCGTATCATATCCCGTCATACCTGAACTGCATCTTGATTTTGAATATTTTGCGTATGTTGTGCGTACTCTGCTACTTACTATCCCTGACAAGAGCATACACACAAGCATCGCGCCCAAAAACCATATATAATCACTGCTGAAATAATAATACATAATCTTCTCCGTTTCTCAAACATTATTGTATTATTATAGTATCACAAATCCGTCCGTTTTTCAACTTATAAAAAATTGTAAATAATTTTAATTTTTCTTGCATTTGTCAATACATTGTTTTATAATAATCTTTGATTTTTATTATATAAAGGTTGTGTGATTTTTTTGTTATATGTTTTAATTATAGTTTTAGTTGCTTACTTGCTTGGCAGTATCAATTTCGGTGTGCTCATTTCAAGGCTGCGTCATCATGACGATGTCAGAAATTACGGTAGCGGTAATGCGGGTGCTACAAACACACTGAGAATTTACGGTAAGGTTTCCGCAATATTGGTTTTACTCGGCGACCTTTTGAAGGGTACGATAGCTGTTATCGGTGCGAGAGTATTAGCTGAGGCCGTTTCAACTCCCCTTGCTGAGTATTTTGACGAAATTGCAGGTGTGGCTGTTATTCTCGGTCACCTCTTCCCGATTTTCTTTAAATTCAAAGGCGGCAAGGGTGTTTCCACTACAGCAGGTGTCGTTGTTGCGGTTTCACCAATTGCTTTCATATTGTTAATTTCACTTTTCATTGTTATGGTAGCTCTTACAAAATATGTTTCTCTTTCGTCTGTTACCGCGGCATCGTTGATTGCTCCGACTTGCGCTGTTATTCAGGCAATCGCCGGAAAAGGTTTTGACATTCCGCAGATTATACTTGGCGTCATTATAGCTTTGCTCGTCGCTTTTGCGCACAGACAAAATATCAAACGACTTATCAATCACACAGAAAGCAAAATCTCTTTCAACAAAAATAAATAAACACAAAAATCCTCCTGTTTCATAGTATGATATTGAAGTTTTTTAAATTTCAAATACTTGTAATAGGAGGACTGCTTTTATGTTAGAAAATAAAGCCTGTCACAATTGGGATAAATCCGAAGCGATCTGCATCGACGCTAACAGAATTTATGATTCCTGCTGTGATAAAGACTGTCTTGCTGATCTTCAGGTAGTTTTTACCGAAGGCGCTCAGAACATCATTGACTGTGCAAAATCTGTTCGTTGCCGCAAGGCGGAAATAGTTAATGTCTGCATTGATGTAGAGCCTGTGCAGTTTAACAGAGGCTGTTATAGTGTTGATATAACTTTCTTCTTCAAGGTTTATCTTGACGCTTTCACCTCTCCCTCATGCTCGGCAACAAAAGTCTGCGGTTTAGCTACTTACAGTAAAAAATGCATTCTCTACGGCAGTGACGGAAATGTCAAGATATTTTCTTCCGATTCTTCTAACAGCTATGATGACAAGAGTGTCTGCGGTAATTCTACACCTGTCGCAAAAGTTCAGTGTGTTGACCCTGTTGTCCTTGATGCAAAGTTATGTAAAATCTGCGAATGCAAATGCACTTGTAAGTGTGAAACACATATTCCTAACTGTGTTTCAAGATGTTTTGACGGAGAACTCTGTTGCCATTCCGAATGTGAAAACGCGGTACTTGTAACATTGGGTCTTTTCTGTATCGTTCAGCTTGAAAGAAATGTTCAGATGAAAATTCCCTCTTACGATTTCTGTATTCCGCAGAAAGAATGCAAGTGCAATAACGACGATCCCTGTGATTCATTCAGCAAGATTCATTTTCCGTTAGACGAGTTTTTCCCGCCCAACCAGTGCAAAATCAATAAATCGGGAAAATATTACGGTGATAACAACTGTTCCTACGGTTGTAAAAAGTAAAAAAGAAGAAAAAAATCAAGAAAGGGGATGTAAAAAAAGCGAAGACCGTATAAAACCGCATAGAATAAGGGGTTCTGCAGGTGTAAAAGCCTACAAGAACCCCATAAACATGCATATAATATCAAAAACTGTAAAGTTTT
>JAFRZS010000155.1 GCA_017442445.1 Clostridia bacterium | reverse complement strand
TGAGTATTGAAAAGTCCGTAGCCTGTCGTTGTACCTGTTTCGTGTGCAACGATTGAACCGCGTTCTCTGGTTTCTATATCTCCCTTGTAAGGTTCATAACCTGCAAAAAGCTGATTCATAATACCGTTACCGTTGGTATCTGTCATGAACTCTGAACGGTAGCCGATAAGACCTCTTGACGGAACGGAAAATTCAAGATGTGTTGAGCCTGATTCTCTTGTTCCCATGTTTTCAAGAAGCGCTTTTCTCTTGCCTAATTTTTCAATAACTGCGCCGACATATTGCTCGGGTACTTCAATAATAAGTGTTTCCATCGGTTCGCAAAGTACTCCGTCAATAGTCTTGTAAATTACTTCCGGACGTGAAACCTGCATTTCATATCCCTGTCTTCTCATTGTTTCAATGAGAATTGAAAGATGCAGTTCACCTCTGCCCGATACTTTGAAGGTATCTGTTGAATCCGTTTCCTCAACACGCATACTTACATTTGTCTGAACCTCTTTGAAAAGGCGGTCACGGATATTTCTTGATGTAACAAACTTACCTTCTCTGCCTGAAAACGGACTGTCGTTTACGATAAAGTTCATAGAAATTGTAGGCTCGTCAATTTTTACAAACGGAAGCGGATCAATGTGGTCGGGCGCACACGCTGTTTCACCGATGCTTATGCCTTCAATACCTGAAACACAGATAAGGTCACCCATTTTTGCTTCTTCAACTTCAACTCTGCGAAGTCCCTCAAACTGATAGAGTCTTGAAACCTTTACGTTTTCTGTTGAACCGTCCTGTTTGCAAAGAACAACCTGCTGTCCTCTCTTTACAGAGCCTCTTTCAACTCTGCCGACACCGATTCTTCCGACATAATCGTCATAATCAAGGCTTGAGAAAAGTATCTGAAGCGGGCCGTCAATCTCACCTTCGGGTGCTTCGATTTCTTCCAAAATCTTATCAAGTAACGGGCGCATATCACCCTCTCTTACATCGGGTTCAAGTGAAGAATATCCCTCTCTTGCCGAAGCATATACTACGGGAAATTCTATTTGGTCATCGTCTGCGCCGAGGTCAATGAATAAGTCAAGAGTTTCGTCAATAACCTCTGCAGGTCTTGCGCCGGGACGGTCAATTTTGTTGACAACAACAAGAACTTTTTTCTTGAGTCCCAATGCTTTTTTGAGAACGAAACGAGTCTGAGGCATACAGCCTTCAAATGCGTCAACCAAAAGCAAAACACCGTCAACCATGGTGAGAATACGCTCAACCTCTCCGCCGAAATCGGCATGGCCGGGTGTGTCAACGATATTGATTTTTGTATCCTTATAGTGAATAGAGGTGTTCTTTGAAAGAATTGTAATTCCTCTTTCTCTTTCAAGGTCGTTTGAGTCCATAACTCTGTCAGCCACCTGCTCGTTTGAACGGAATGTACCGCTCTGCTTGAGCATTTCGTCAACCAAGGTAGTCTTACCGTGGTCAACGTGGGCTATAATTGCGATGTTTCTGATGTCATTTCTGCGTTCCAAGTTTTCACCTTCAAAATTTTTTGTTTATCTCCAGACAGGGGACGGTTCTATGTCTTCGTTTTTCAGACAGGGGACGGTTCTGTGTCCGGGATTTATTTTAACATTTTTTCTATTGCTGATTTATGTTCGCCGCACAGTCTTACCATCTGGCGAATAGAAATACCTTTATCATAAAATTTTCTTATATATTTTTCTTTTAATTTTTCAGATAACATTTGAAAATCTGAAGGAATTTTACACTTTGAATATTTTTCAATAATTTTTTGAGCCTGTTCATCAGTTACTCTAAATGTATGCCTTTCCTCAATATCCAGACAGTTTTCATTAACTGACTCAATATTGAAGCTTCTAAAATCTTCTTTAGATACCATATCAAAAATAAATTTACTGTCAACAAAATCACCGAAGCCGAAAAAATCTTCATAGCTACTGTATTTATAATCATCGATTCTTCGGCAAAGACCTGCCTTCACAGGATTTTGATGAATGTATCTTATTACAGTAAACAAGTATTCATCTGTTTCTACAGGTTCACTTTTAAATCTGTCTTGAAACAAATGACCTGCTCGTTGATATTTCAAATTATACCAATAGACAAACTTCGTTGTTATACGCTTCATTATCTGATCAATAGGTATGTTTGTTTCTTGAATTAACAGATGCACATGATTTCCCATAAGGCAATAGGCATATAACCTATATTCACATATTCCCTTACAAATTTTTAATATCCCAACAAATTTTTCATAATCTTCTTTCTCTCTGAAAATTTGTTGCTGGTTTACTCCACGCAACATCACATGGTAAATACCTGATTCACTTTTTCTTCTTGCCTGTCTTGGCATCTCATATCACCTTATTACAATTTATAGCAAATTTACTTTTAAGACACAGAACCGTCCCCTGTCTGTGTGTTTATTCTTCATCCCTGAACGGTGCGGGGATGAGTTCTTCTGCGGCGGTTTCATCGGACATTTCTTGTTTCATACGGAAAATGCAGTCTGTTAATTCTGCCTTACCCTTTGCTATATCCTTTGCCATCGCATTACACGAAGGCGCACCGCAGGTGCCGCAGTCAAGACCGGGCAGAAGTGCCTGTATCTCATAAACCTTTGTCATAAGCTCCATCGCATCAAAGACGTTGTCTGCAAGTTTCAGAGAATGAGTTGCTGTGAGAGGCTTTTCCCACATCATGTGGTCGGGTATCTCGTCTGTTTCAAGTCTGTTCTTTGACACTGGCAGATATTTTCTGAGCCTTTGTATTCTTGCTTTTGCAACATAGGGATTTTCAACTGTCAACGGGCCGCCGACACAACCGCCGGGACAGGCATTGAGCTCTACAAATTCTAAATCGGGAAGCTTTTCGTTTTCAATTTCTGCAAGAACCTGCATGACGTTTTCTATTCCGTCAGCCGCTAAGTATCTTTCCTTTAAAACTCCTGCAGCTTCGCCGCCGCTGTTTGCCCAGCCGACTCCGATGAGTCCTGCATTATTGATATCCTCAGGTTCTTCTTCCCTTGACATCTTTTTGAGCAGGGACGGATAAATATCCTTTATTGAAAAGGCACCGTTTATATATGAAACCTCATTACAAATGGGGTTTTTTATTGCCGTAATTTTTGCGGGACACGGTGTGATAAAAAATACACCTATATCACTATCTTCAAGACCTGTTTTTTCTTTTGCGATTTTTCTTGCCTGAATTGCCGCTTCCACCATCGGCGGATTCATCGGCAGAACATTGGGTATAAGCTTCGGATAACGGACTCTGATAAGACGTACTACCGCGGGACAGGCTGATGATATTATAGTTTTACCCTTGCCGTTTTCTTTAAGCCATTTTCTTGTTGCATCTGATACTATTTCAGCACCGCGCGCAACCTCATAAACATCGTCAAAGCCGATTTTTTTAAGTGCGGTGAGTATGTAATTTGTATCGTCAAGATTGTTGAACTGACCGTAGAGTGCCGGTGCGGGCAGAGCAATTTTATACTTGAAATGACCGAAATCTTCAAGCTTGTCACGATGGGCATACTTTGCCCTCTGCGGACAAATTCTTATACATTCGCCACAGTCAATACAAAGCTCCGGACTGATTCTTGCCTTGCCGTTTCTTACTCTTATAGCCTCAGTCGGACATCTTTTGATGCAGTTGATACAACCTCGGCATTTATCTTCGTCAAGTCGTACTGAATGGAAAAAATCCATATCGCACACCTCTTTTACTGTTTGTTAAGAACTTTTATTGTCATAACCGTTCCGACACCTACTGTGGATTTAATATCCATTTCGTCGGAATATCTCTTTATATTCGGAAGTCCCATACCTGCGCCGAAACCTAAATTTCTTACATTATCGGGAGCAGTTGAAAAACCTTCCTGCATCGCCTTTTCAACATCGGCAATACCGGGACCTTCGTCTTTGAATACAGCAGTTACGGCTTCGGGTGAAATTTCAACATCAATTTCGCCGCCGCCTGCGTGGATTACGAGATTTATTTCAGCCTCGTACATAGCGATAGCTACGTTTCTTACAGTTTCGGGATTGAAGCCTAATTCCTTAAGAGTATTTTTAATTTTACCTGAAGCTTCACCTGCTCTTGTGAAATCGTCACCCGAAACATCAAAGTGCAGTTTAATACTCATTTTATGCTTCCCTTTCCTGTTTTCTCAAACCGCTTTCATACAATTTTCCGCAAGCGGTAAACATATCAATTTTTGTGCAGAGGATTGCCATATTTCTGTCTTCTGCAAGATTTATCATAGCCGCGTCAGGACGTTTGCCTCTTACAAAAACGATGCATTCCATATCCATCATTTCCGCTGTTCTGATAACCTGCGGATTTACAAGACCTGTGAGCAATACAGCCTGATTTTTAACATACGCCAGAACATCAGACATCATATCACTTCCGCAGGCAGATTTAACTTCTCTGTCAAGTGACTCCTCACCGCAGAGAACCTCTGCGTCAAGAATTTTTGCAACATCCTTAATAATCATATTAAAAATCCTTTCTTTTAGATAGAATCTATATAATTTTTTTCTTTGTTTGTTTCAACAAGCTCTTACTGAATGCAGAATGCATTCTGCATTGAAGAAAATTAAAAATTAATTTTTAATTTTCTTCCAGTATTCTTCCGCCGCGCGTTCATTTTTGTTATCACCATAGCGGTAATAAACTTTATTTTTTAATTTATCGGGGAGGTATTGTTGTTTTACCCAGCCGTTTTCAAATGAATGGGGATAGAGATAAAACTGTCCTTTATTGTTATTATCTTCGCCGTCGAAGTGCATATTCTGAAGCTGTCGGGGTATCGGCAGAGCGCCGTATTTTCTTACATCTTCTATTGCTTCGTCAAGTGCGATGTGCGCTGTATTTGATTTAGGTGAAGTGCAGACTAAAACCACCGCATCGCCTAAAGGGATTCTTGCTTCGGGCAGTCCTACCTGAAATGCGATATCTACCGCCGCTTTTACTATCGGAATTATCTGAGGATATGCAAGTCCGACATCCTCGCACGCGCAGACCATGAGCCTTCTTGTAGCTGATGCCAAATCTCCTGCCTCCAGAAGTCTTGCAAGATAATGTAATGCGGCATCGGCATCGGAACCGCGCATTGATTTTTGGAATGCGGATAAAATATCGTAATGCTCGTCACCGTTTTTGTCATATTTCATTGATGATGACTGACCTAATTCTTTCGCCGTTTCTTCTGTAATTTTTTTGCCGCCTGATGCTAAAAGACATAACTCTGTGGCATTGATTGCTTTTCTTACATCACCGCCTGAGGAATTTGCAATAATTTTTACTACATTTTCTTCAAGCTCTATTTTCTGCTGTCTTTCATTCTCTAAAAATTCAAATGCTCTTCTGACCGCTTTTTCAATATCCTCAGCTTCAACAGGTTTAAATTCAAAAACTGTTGAACGGCTTAAAAGTGCGTTATAAATATAAAAATACGGATTCTCCGTTGTTGATGCTATCAAAGTTATTGCGCCTGTTTCAACATATTCCAAAAGTGTCTGCTGCTGCTTTTTTGTGAAATACTGAATTTCATCAAGATACAATAAAATTCCGTTAGGCGCTAACATTGTATCAAGCTTTGCTACTGCTTCTTTTATATCCGCTGTTGATGCGGTTGTGCCGTTTAATTTTACAATATGGCGGTTGGTTTTCTTTGCAATTATGGACGCAAGTGTAGTCTTTCCAACCCCCGACGGCCCGTAGAATATCAAATTCGGAAGCTCACCGGAGGATAGAATATTATAAAGAGCTTTACCTTCTGACAGAAGGTGCTTTTGCCCTACCATATCTTCAATTTTCTGTGGTCTGAGTCTGTCAGCTAAAGGCTTCATTTTACGACGGTCCTACTTTCTTCTATTGGGAAAAATTTATACACGAAAATTTATTTTACTGAATGCAGAATGCAGAGTTCAGAATGCAGAATTTCGGGTCTGCGACGCAATTCAATTGGGTGTGGGCTTTGCCCACCATTCGTTTTGCACTTTGCGTTTTGCGTTTTACACTTTTTTGTTATTTCTTATCCTTTGAAAAACAAACTTTTATAATACAATAAAATCCGTAAGGTAATGTTATTACAAGTGAAACTGCAATCATAAGCGGTACTGAAATCGGAAACAATGCCGCCAACAATACCCTGAACCACAACTGTCTTTTTTCAAAAAACGGTACGGATAATTTTATAAGATAATATATTGATGTTATGAAATATGAAATCGCAGAAGCTAAGACAAGCAAATTATAGGGATATGCAAGTGTCATTGTTTTCAATGCTTCTACATTTTCATGCTGAGGTGCAACAATTACGCAGTAAATTATAAACGATACTGCAAACAGCACCGCAGAAACAATCAAAAAATCTTTTTTCTTCCGCATAACTTTACCTTTCAGAAAAATTTTAATTTCCTTTTTATCTATCAGGGTACGGTTCTCCGGTAGATAATTCATTTTGACTTTAACTTCGCCGTCAGGCGCATGGGTGTGAACGAAGTCCACCCTTCATTCTTCATTAAATATCAAGGTTTTGTACAAATTTTGCGTTCTTTTCAATGAACTCTTTTCTGGGTTCAACCTTGTCGCCCATTAAGATTGAGAAGGTTTCGTCTGCCTGAATAGCATCTTCAAGAGTAACACGAAGCATTGTTCTGAATTCGGGATTCATTGTTGTTTCCCAGAGCTGCTCGGCATCCATTTCACCGAGACCTTTATATCTCTGGATATCACAGCTTCCGCCCATATCTTCAATTATTGCATCTCTTTCTTCATCAGAGAAAGCATATTCATGTCTTTTGCCCTTTGATAATTTATAAAGCGGCGGCTGTGCGATATAGATATGACCTGCATCAATAAGAGGTCTCATATATCTGAAGAAGAATGTAAGTAAAAGTGTTCTGATATGCGCACCGTCAACGTCGGCATCGGCCATGATAACAATTTTGTTGTATCTCAATTTGCTGATATCAAAATCTTCACCGATACCTGTACCGAGAGCCAATACAACGGGAGTTAATTTATCGTTTCCGATAACCTTATCAATTCTTGATTTTTCAACATTGAGCATCTTACCCCACAAGGGAAGGATTGCCTGATATTTACCGTCTCTGCCCTGCTTTGCAGAACCTCCCGCAGAGTCACCCTCAACGATATAAAGCTCTGTTAAGGTAGGATCTTTTTCAATACAGTCGGCAAGTTTTCCGGGAAGAGAGTTGCTTTCAAGTGCTGACTTTCTTCTTGCCATATCTCTTGCTTTTCTTGCAGCTTCTCTTGCTCGTGAAGCATCAAGTGCTTTTGTAAAGATACTCTTTGCAACTGACGGATTTTCTTCAAAATATGTCATCAATTTATCATATACAGTCTGTGAAACAAGCTGAGTGATATCGGTGTTACCCAATTTACCCTTTGTCTGTCCTTCAAACTGTGCTTCTGTAAGCTTAACGCTGATGACTGCGGAAAGACCTTCTCTTACATCATCACCCGATAATTTTTTATCGGAGTCTTTGAGGAAACCGTACTTTTTGCCGTAGTCATTGAAAACTCTTGTCAATGCAGTTTTAAAGCCTGTTTCATGAGTACCGCCGTCAACTGTATGAACATTATTTGCAAATGACAAGATAATTTCATTATAGCTGTCATTGTACTGCATAGCAATTTCTGCAGAACGGTCACCCTTTACTGCTGAGAAATGAATCGGATCGGAGTGCAGAGTTTCAAGTCCGCGGGAAGTATTTATATATTCAACGAAGCTTCCGATACCGCCTTCATAACAGAAAACATCTTCAACTATTTCTTCTTCGTTTCTTCTGTCTGTAAGAGTGATTGTAAGACCTGCATTTAAGAATGCAGATTCTCTCAGATGTCTTTTTAATGTTTCATAATCGTATTCAACAGTTTCGGTAAAAATTTCGGGATCGGGCTTGAATTTTACATAAGTACCCGTAACATCATTTTCACCTATAACTTTGAGGTCTGTAACTGTGTTGCCTCTTTCAAATCTCTGATGATGAACCTTGCCATCTCTTGTAACCTCAACCTCAAGCCACTCTGACAAAGCATTAACAACAGACGAACCAACACCGTGAAGACCGCCTGATACCTTATATCCGCTGCCGCCGAATTTACCGCCGGCATGTAATATTGTAAGAACAACCGTAACAGTAGGAATACCTTCTTTTTTATGGATATCAACGGGAATACCGCGTCCGTTATCCCTTACGGCAATAGCATTATCGGGCAGAATTTCAACGGAAATAGTATCACAGAAACCTGCCAATGCTTCGTCTATTGAGTTGTCAACAATTTCATATACCAGGTGATGCAAACCTCTCGGTCCTGTTGAACCGATATACATACCGGGTCTTTTTCTTACAGCCTCAAGTCCTTCAAGAACCTGAATCTGATCTCCGCCGTAGCTTTCGGACACCGTAGTTTCCATTTTTTCAACTTCTTTGTTTTCGTTCTCAATACTCATTTTAATCGCCATTGATACCTTGCGGTATCTTTTCCTTTCTGTTAGTTGTTTATTTACGGTTTTTCTTTTTAATTAACGAGTTGCCTGATATCTGAGAGAGATAAATTTTTTCCTCATTTCCCTCTTTGCAAAGGATAAAAGATTTCGGAATATCCTGACTTTTATTTGATACTCTTTTTTCTTTTTCTGCTCTGTTTAAAAATTCTCTTGTCCTTTTTGAAACAGTGGAAGTATCAAGGTCAAATATTCCTATAATCTCCGAGTCCCTTACGGACTTTCCCATTCCTATGTGTATAAACATATCAATAAAAAATTTCTCCGTTTTTTATTTCAAAATATTTACCCTCGGTAAATCGTCTGACCTGGTCTTTATCACAACAGGTGATAAATGTCTGACAGTTTTTGAGATTTTTAAATAAATCGTGCTGTCTTTGTTGGTCAAGCTCACTCATGACATCGTCAAGCATGATAACCGGAATTTCCTTGGTTTCTTCCTCGGAAATCACCGCTTCTGCAAATTTTACTGCCAAAGCCGCAGACCTTCTCTGCCCTTGTGATGCAAATATTTTTGCAGACTTTGAGTTTATATAAAATACGATATCATCTCTGTGGGGACCTGTGTTTGTGGAATTTTTTTCAATATCGCTTTCTCTTGATTTATAAAGCTTTTCCACAAATGTTTTTTTAACGGTTTCTTCGTCTTCGTCACCTGATAAAATCTGACTGCAATAATGAAGCTTGAATTCGTCTTTTTTATCAGAAATTGAAGCATAAGCTTCATACGCGTGACTTTTGATTTTTGAGATATAGTCCCTTTTCATAACAGTCAGAAGAGCTCCTGTTTCAGCCAGAACCTCGTCATAATAATCAAGTAATATATCATTATCTTTGGGAGCAATTTCATAATTCTTTAAAACGGAATTTCTCTGTTTTAAAATTGAATTATATCTCACAATATTGCAACTGTATTTAGGATAAAGTGCGCTCATCGCAACATCAATAAATCTGCGTCTTTCCTGAGGACTGCCGTTAATAAGATTCATTGTAACGGGTGAAAATAATACTGCCTGAAATTTCCCGATATAATAACTTCTTGAATTAAATTCTTCTCCGTTGAAAATAATTTTTTTGCTGTTTTGTTCAATCTTGATTTCCGTTACATTTTCACCGTATGAGTCGTGAAAGTGAGATTTAATAAGTGCTCTTTCTTTTCCGAAGGAAATAAGCTCAGAGCTTTTTCTTGACCTAAAGCTGTGAAAACCGGTTAAAAGCCATAAAACTTCCATCAGATTTGTTTTTCCCTGTGCATTATCTCCGTAGATAATATTTACTCCGTTTGAAAAATCCACAGTCTGATATTCAAAATTTCTGAAATTTTCAATACCTGTTTTTTCTATCCACATATATGATAAATTTTTCCTTCAAACTCAATACTGTCACCGGGACGGATTTTCTTACCTCTTGAAAGGCAGGTTTCAGAATTAACCTTTACATCGCCTTCCTGAATAACAATCTTTGCGTGACCGCCCGACTGTACTGCATCGGCTAATTTCAAAGCCGCATCAAGTCTTATATATTCAGTATCAATATGAATGTTTTTTTCTTCTTTCTTTTTGATTCTTGCTTTAATTATCATTGATTATCCGCCTTCAATCTTACAGGGAGTATTAAGAATAAGAAATTGTCACCTTCAACAGGAGTTATGATAATCGGAGAGGTTGCAGATGTAAGCTCAATCTTGACTCTGTCAACATCACAGACTTTAAGAGCGTCTGTGATAAATCTGTTATTGAATCCGATTTCAATTCTGTCACCGGTAATTTCTGCAGGGATTCTGTCATTAGCATAACCCAACGCTGTATTACTTGAAATATTGATATAATTATCTTCAAATACGCATCTGACAGGACTCTTATTTTTATCTGTCAAAATCAATGAAATTCTGTCAATACTACTTGCGAATGTATCAACGTCAACCTCAACGCTCATAGCATATGTCGGCGGAATATTAGCTTTGTAATTTAAGAATTTACCGTCAAGGAGTCTTGATACGATTCTGTAATTCTCTGCTTCAAAGACAATATGTCTTTTGCCGATGCCGAGTGAAATCTTACCGTCTGAGTTTTCAACAATTTTAATAACTTCTGTCAGAGTTTTTGCAGGTACGATAAATGAAAATTCTTCACCGCTGTAGTCAATCTTTTCATTTCTGATAGCCATTCTGAAGCCGTCAACTGCTATAAGCTTCAGGTTATTTTCGGAGATTTCAAATTTTATTCCTGTATAAACCATTTTTGAGCTGTCACCGACTGCAACTGAGAATGCTGTCTGCCTTACCATGTTTTTAAGTAAGGGTAAGTCAAGTATAATCGGAAAACCGCCCGATACTGTCGGCAGTTCAGGATATTCGTCAGCAGAAAGTCCTATAAGTGAATACTTGATATCTCCGCTTTTGATTATAACCATATTTCTTCCGTCAACATCAAATGAAACTGTTTCATAAGGAAGTTTTCTGAGAATATCGCAAAGAACTCTTGCGTTAATGATAACACTTCCGTTTTCCTGAACATTAGCTTCAACTGATGTGTTGATTCCCATTTCAAGGTCATAACCTGTAAGTATAAGCTCATTTCCCAAAGCCTTTATCAAAATACCCTCGATTGAAGGGATCGTGCTTTTTGTGGAAACAGCTCTTTGAACTTGTAAACATGCTGAACATAATATTTGTGTGTCACAGATAAACCTCATTTTGAAATCCTCCAATATCAATACATAAATATATAAATATTTTTAGTAGTAGTAGTAGTGTCTGTCTAAATTTACTAAAACTCCGTTAACCCTTGATTTATAAGGATTTTCAGCAAATTTTTAATGTTGAATAAATTTTTTAATTCTCTGACTTATGAACATATCAAAAACCGCTGTGTTCAAAATGTCAGTAATTTGTGTGTTTAATGTGCAATACTTGTTTAATTTTCTTTGACATTTTTGATTATCTCATCAATCTCTGTCTGAAGGTTCGGATGACGCTTCAATTCATCTTTTATTTCATTGATAGCATATAAAACTGTTGTATGGTTTCTGCCTCCGAATTCCTCGCCTATTGCCTTTAAGGGAAGCTGTGTGACTTCTCTTGCAATATAGATTGCTAACTGTCTTGCCCTTGATGTTGCAGCATCTTTCTTCTTTGAACGGACATCGTCAACAGTTGTTTCACCTGTCATTCTTACAACCTCTTCAATGATTCTCTTGATTACTGCAGGAGCAGGTAATGATTCATCATTGTAAATATCCTTGATTGCAAGTTGTGCTGTTTTTAAATTCATCGGAGCATTGTCAATAACTACATATGCCTGAATTTTATTTACTGCACCTTCAAGCTGACGGATATTTGTTTTAAGTCTTTCTGCTATGTAAACAGCAATTTCGTGGGACATTTCAAGATTTAAAAATTCTGCCTTGCGTTTGATAATAGCAGTTCTTGTTTCTAAATCCGGCGGCTGAACGTCAGCGATGAGTCCTCTTTCAAATCGTGTTTTTAATCTGTCATCAAGCTGATTCATCTTCTTGGGAGGACGGTCAGATGTGATAACGATCTGTTTTCCCTGATTGATAAGTGTGTCAAATGTGTGGAAAAATTCTTCCTGAGTTGAATCCTTACCTTCAATAAACTGAATATCGTCAACTAAGAGCACATCTGTTCCTCTGTATTTGTTGTGAAAAACTGTTGTATCTTTCTTGTTCTGAAGATAACTGATAAGCTCATTTGCAAAAGTTTCACCGTGAGTATAAATAATATCAAGGTCAGGATAGCTGTTTCTTATTTCGTGGTTTATTGCCGAGAGAAGATGAGTTTTGCCGAGACCTGAATTTCCGTAAATAAATAACGGGTTATAAGCTCTGCCCGGTGTTGCTGCAACAGCCTGAGATGCTGCATGAGCAAATCTGTTTGAGTTACCTACAACGAAGGTATCAAAAGTATTTTCCATATTTTTTGCGGTAAACATCTGAGTTTTATCGTTACCGTTAAATCTCATTGTTACATTTTTGGGATCTTCGGGAGTTACAAATTCAATTTCAATCGGGAAACCGAGAACCTTTTCAAATGCTCCGTTGATTATGTTGAAGAATTTTGTAACAATTATTTTCTGCTTGAACTGAGCAACGGAAAGAACAACCTTGCTGTCTTCAAAGCTTACAAGTTTTAAGTCATTGAACCAGACATTGAATGCTGTTTCAGAGAGAGATTTACGGCAATCTTCCAAGACCATCTGCCACAAATTCTCGAAAAATCTGCTGTCGTAATTATTGTCCATTTATTTCTCCTTCTTTTATTTTTTTCGTTGATGTAAAAATCTGATACTGCGCATCTGAAAGCCTGAAACTCCAGATACCGCAGTCTTACCCACACTACCAATTATACATATATAATTGTAGCACAAAACTGAAAAGTTTTCAACATAAATGTTCATAAATTTTCATATTTTTAGATTTTTATTTTTTATATATATTTATATATAAATAAATGCAGAATGCAGAATGCAAAATGCAAAATGCAGAATG
>JAFRZS010000154.1 GCA_017442445.1 Clostridia bacterium | reverse complement strand
TTTCTGTTTTTGCTTATACGAAGAATCCCCGTTCCTATAAGAATAATACTCACAAACAAAAGTGATAATAAAATGATAAAGAGAACATTGCCATCAGTATACTGTTCCCAGTTATAAAAATCAATTTCATAATAATTTTCTGATAAGTTAAACAAGTAGTTCACGATATACCCCGAAAAATAATATGCCACAGTACTGAGCAATGTGCAGATGCCTGCCTTGATATATGAATCAAAACGAAACATGCATATAATACCGCAAAGGAAAACGGGAATAAATCCATAGCAGGTCATCTTTATTGCAGGGGCGAGCATAAACGGTTGCCATACATAGATACTTTGTAGCAGTGAAATTGTAAGAAAGAATGTCAGCACGTATGAAATCATAAATCTGGGATTTCTAATTTTTGTTTTAGATAATAGCATAGGAATAAACAACAATGTGTATCCCATTAAAGTTCCGATACATGCTGCTGGAAACCAAAATAAGGTATTTGTATATGCCGCACAGGTGTATAAAAGCAGACAAATTGAAATAAAGCTTGTTGCCGTAAAAGCAAGCAGTTTTTTTGACTTAAAAAAGGATGTAAATGTTGGGATAAACGAGTAGGCGCAAAGCAGTGCGGTTAATACAATGAAGAACCAAGACAATGTGTGGTCTATGGCAAGATTGCAAATAAAACAAGTTAAGAGTGCGACTGCATATGATATTGTCGGAAGCCAAAACCATGTACCGCGAATCACACGGAACTTCCGTGCTTCGTGCTTAATCTTCCTTGAGTCTGTGTCAGTTGAGGCGGTAATAAATTCGTGTTCGCTTATATCGAGGACACGGCAAATATCGGCAATTAAAGTGATGTCTGGATAGGACACACCTCGCTCCCATTTACTTACTGCACCTTCGGTAACGAACAGCATTTCCGCCAAATCTTTTTGTGAATAGTTTTTCTCGGTTCGTTTGATTTTTATGAATGAACCGAATGTTTTTTTATCAGTCATATTTGACCACCTCCGCCCATCATTTTACGGCAGCAAAAGATAACCGTCAATGGACTGTCAAGCCACCCCGTATTTTGATATGGTGGCGGCAATTTCAAGTTTATATATTGATAGTATTATACCATAAATTACACAAAATTTCAATGTTTCTGCAATCTTCATGAGTTATAACGATTCTTATAGAATCTTTATTAGTGTCAGAGAGTGTCAGAGGGACGGTTCTCTTGACACACTTTTATGAATTAGGGTATGGTTTTGTTTTTTGTTAAATTACAAAGGAATTTATATCATGCGCTGTGGATTTATCTGCAGCGCTGTTTTGTTGTTTTTATTGGAATAAAACCGCAACTTTTGCAATTTTATAAAAGTTTTTCGGGTTATAACCGCAAAACTATTGACTGATGAGGCTCTTGGTGTTATACTATTAGCACACGGAGGTGTTTAATATGATATTTAGAGAAAATTATGTAAAAAAGATAATGGCATTTACCGATACACCTTTTGTTAAAGTTCTTACTGGTGTTCGTCGTTGCGGTAAGTCTACCATTATGCAGATGATAATGGACGAACTTCGGGGTAGAGGTATTAGCGATGAAAGAATAGTCAGTTATCGTTTTGACTCGATGGAATATGAAGATGTGACTGCAAAGCAGTTATACGAAATGCTTAAAACGAAATTATCTAATACAGAGAAAACTTACTTGTTCCTTGATGAAGTTCAGGAAATAACCTCTTGGGAGAAAACCGTAAATTCTATCAATACAGATTTTAATGTAGATATATATGTCACAGGTTCTAACTCCCGTATGATGTCTTCCGAAATTGCAACCTATCTTACTGGTCGTTATGTATCATTCCGTATATTCACTCTTTCTTTTGAGGAGTATCTCACATTTAAGAAGCAGTACGGTAAGGTAGAAGACATTCACAAGGAATTGGTCAATTACATCAAGTACGGCGGTTTCCCCGCAATACACTTGCAGGAGTACCCGCTTGACAATGCTTATACCATTGTTCGTGATATTTATAATTCAACCATTTTCTCCGATATCGTTAAGAGAAACCAAGTTCGCAAGGTTGACCAGTTAGAACGAGTTGTAAAGTTTGTCTTTGACAATGTGGGTAAGACATTCTCGGCAAAGTCTATTTCCGATTATATCAAGTCCGAGCATCGCACCATAGACAATGAGACGGTATATAATTACCTTGAGAAATTAGAGAGTGCTTATATACTGCACCGTTGTTCAAGATACGATGTGCAGGGAAAGGAACTACTTAAAACACAAGAGAAGTTCTATCTTGCAGATAGTTCTTTCAAATACAGTGTTCTGGGTTATAATGACCAGAGTGTTGCTGCAATGCTTGAAAATGTGGTTTATCTCGAACTTCTCCGCAGAGGTTATGAAGTATGTATCGGCAAGACACCGAACGGAGAAATTGATTTTATCGCTACCAGACAGAACGATAAAATCTATATTCAAATAACCAAGGAAATTAAATCGGAGAAGACCGAAAAGAGAGAATATGACCGTCTTCTTGAAATCAATGACAATTATCCAAAGTATCTCTTGACCACTGACGATTTCGCAGGTGGCAATTACCAAGGCATCAAGACAATGCACATCGCTGATTTCTTGCTCTCAAAAGAATATTAAATCTGTGGTAGGTAAGAAACCAAATTATACAATGCAAAGCACATCGGTCGTCCCGATGTGCTTTTTCTATCCGCCCACCCGTCCTATTTACAAAACCCTTGATTTTTAGATGAATATATGGTATTATGTGTGTGGTAAATCGTTAGTTAATATCGAGTTGATTAAAAGTAAAATTTACCCATAAATTACCCACGGTTTACCCATAATATCCGAGATTGTGTGAGATTTAAAGATACAATATGAGAAGTTATGAGAACCTCGTAAAAATCACTGTTTTCGGGATATGTTATGAGACCTTGTGAGAGGATATGATTGGTTTTGACAAACCCTATGTCTATCCCCAAGATGAAACAGTTAGAGTGATAAATTATTACAACCTAAGACATATTATGTCTTGGGTTGTTTGACAAATTTACTTGGAGTGTGAAAATATGATTAAATTTATATGCTATCCTAAATGCACCACTTGTCAGAAGGCAAAGAAATGGTTGGACGATAAAAAACAGGAATACGAGTTAAGAGATATAAAAATTGACAATCCCACATTCGAAGAACTAACTGATTGGTACAATAAAAGTGGCTTACCGATTAAAAAGTTTTTCAACACAAGCGGTTTGCTTTATAAGTCTTTAGACCTCAAAAATAAACTGCCCGAAATGACGGAAGAAGAAATGTTGAATCTTCTCGCAACAGACGGAATGCTTGTAAAAAGACCTTTGCTTATAGGTGACGATTTCGTGCTCACAGGATTTAAAGAAACAGAATGGAACGATAAGATAAAATAAGGATGTTGTTATGAATAAATCAATCTATGAACAGACAAAAGCGGCGATTTCGGAGCTTTGCGAAATTGCAAAATTAAAGGAAGGCAACATAGTGGTTGTCGGTTGCTCTACAAGTGAAGTGGTCGGGTCAAAAATCGGCACAAATTCCAATCCCGACACGGCGGGAGAAATATTCAAGGCACTTTATGATTATACAAAAAGCAAAGGAATATTCCTTGCGATACAGTGCTGTGAGCATCTTAACCGAGCGATAATCACAGAGAGTAAAGCTGTGCCGTTTGCAGAAAGAGTAAATGTCGTACCTCAGCCGAAGGCAGGCGGCTCACTTGCAACAAAAGCATATACAGGTTTTGCTGAGCCGGTGGCACTTGAAGAAATCAAGGCTGATGCAGGGCTTGATATCGGTTTCACAATGATAGGAATGCACCTGAAAAAAGTTGCTGTACCTTTAAGACTTGAAAACAACAGAATAGGTGAGGCTACAGTATTGGCGGCACGAACCCGCCCGAAATTCATCGGCGGCTCAAGAGCCGTATATGATGAAAATTCGTTATAATAGTGAAAAAACTCTCTGCTTTATTTCGGCAGAGAGTTTTAATTTTGTTAGTCTTCAGATTTTATCACATTCCATGAAGCAAGAAAATCAGGATTTGTAACAACTTCACCGGTGGAGAGTAGTTTGTATTCACCGGGACGAGCTCTTTTGGTTGAGCTCAGATCTGGCGGTAAGTTAAACACAGTTGAGTCTTTTTGTTTCATTGCAATAACTGTTTCGTTTGCTTCGGTTACAGTTCCGTAAAATTGTTTTTGACCGATGAGTTCATTATCATTGGTATAGTATGTAATGTTTACCAAAAGAACTTTTCCGATTAAATCTTCAAATGTAATTTCTTTTTCATATAACTCATTATTTTCTTTTCGTGTTTCATATAAATACATTCCGTATTCTTTGTACATTTCAGGAATATCATAAATGCTTTTACCGTTTTTTTCCGAAACATACACCGTGCATTCGCCGAAGTGTTCACGGTCAAAGGTATCCCATGCAGTTATGAGCTTATCCGTTGGTTCAATATGATAATTGTTCAAAAAATCCTGAAACTTCTCAGAATTTCGGGTATATATTGTCATCACATTATATTTTCCCAAAAGAATTTCCTCGTGCGATTCATGACCGCCGATACCGAAAGTATTCATGCCGTCGTTTAAAAGAATTTCACCAAGCTCATCAATGATTTTACAAGCTTGATTTGAGTTAAGTCCGTCTATAAAATATACTTCATAATCATTATTGGTATTAAAAAGTGTTTTTGATTCAGTAATGTTGTCTTCTTATGCACAGGGAATTTCTAAAATGAAAAACAGGGGTTCGTTGTGAATACTGATAAAATGTTTCATCATGTCAAGCACTTTAGTCGTGCTTACATTCGCATATATTGCGTTTTCTGTAACTTCATATTTTTCAAAAAGCTTTTCAGGAAACGGAACTTTGCAACATTCTTTTAATTCAATCATATGAAAATCTCCTTTTATAGTGTAATTACAGTTTATCATAAAACAGTTGCTACGGCAAGAATTGTTTCAAGAACATGTGCCTGAGGGACGGTTCTTTTGACACAATCAGGGCTGTTTTTTGATAAAATTATCGTTTTTCGGAATTTAATTATTGACAAACGATAATTTTTGTATTATTATAATGGCAGATAAAGGTTTAGGAGGTAATTTTCATGTGGAATAGAAAAAGGTCTGTTACCTTATCAATTGTTGTGTGCTTCATATTTACACTAATTCTGACGTTAGGGTTATTCTTTGGTCCGTGGGTGGTATCACAGTGGCTTGGTGTTTTTCGCGGTTTGAGTGCTGAGCTTCCGACACTTAAAGAAATTCTCACCGTTTTTTGTGTTTGCTTCTACCCGTCCAGTGTGTATTTGCTTATATAACCCTTTATAGCCTTTTAAGACTGCTTTTTAACATAAAAAAGGATGGAATTTTCATCCCCCCCAATACCCAATATCTTCGCCGTATCTCTTGGTGTTGTTTTGCAGTAGCCGTTATAACTTTTATAGGCGGACTATTTTACATTCCGTTTTTATTTATATCCGTTGCTGCCGCATTTGTAGGGCTTATGCTACGTGTTGTTAAAAATGTTATGCAAAGTGCGGTAGAAATCAAAGCAGAAAATGAACTTACAATATAAAGCGGGGTGCCGAAAATGATTGAAATTGATTTAGATGTTTTGTTGGCAATCCGCAAAATGACTTCGCTTGAACTTGCCGAAAAAATCGGCATTACACCCGCAAACCTTTCTATACTTAAAACAGGTAAAGCAAAGGCTATACGCTTTTCTACTCTTGAAGCCATTTGTAAAACACTTGACTGCCAACCGGGAGATATTATCAAATATACAGATAAGGAGTAACTAATATGGATACAAATAATCAAGTTTTTGAAAAAGAAAAAACTGCGCGAACCTTGTCCAAACCGCTTTTCAGCCTTACTGCAGGCGATACTGTTTTTGCAATATCTGCACTTGTTGTATGCGTATTCCTTTCACTATTCGGTATTTTTAGTGGTTTTGCTTTCGGATATTTTTTATCCGCAACCTTAATGATTATTATGTTTACTGCTTATTTTCTTGCGGGCGGTAAAGCGCGATTTTTATCTGTTTTATGCGGACTGTTGTCTTTAGGTACCAATGTGATATTTATATGCACTACCAACGGCAGCGTACGTTTTTTCGGTGTTATTATAGGACTTCTTTTGTCACTCGTTTGCTTTGACGGTCTTGTAAACGGTACGGCAAAAGGAAATCGCCAAACACTTGGTATATTTTATTCAGCGGCTTCAGCGTTTGGTAATATAGCGGTTACTTTAAAGTCGATTTTCACCGGTAAAAACGGCAATAAAAAAGTAATCGGCAAGGTACTTATCGGTTTGCTTTGTGCGATACCTGTACTTATTGTAGTCCTACCGTTGCTTATATCTTCCGACGATGCTTTTCGTGGTATGATGAGCAATATTTTTGACAATACATTTTTGTTCATTTTAAAATTCATAATCGGTATAGCTATCTGCCCGATTATTATTTCATACGGTTTTTCACTCAAATCAAGGCGAGTCAGCAAAATTAAAAACTCAAATTTCAAAGGCATTGAAAATGTATATTTAGTTTCATTTTTATCTGCAATAAGCCTATGTTATGTGCTTTATTTGTTTTCTCAACTTGCTTATTTTTTCAGTGCATTTAGAGGCTTCCTGCCCGACGGCGAAATTACATATGCCCAATATGCTCGCAAAGGCTTTTTTGAGATGTGCGTTATAGCGGTAATAAACCTTGTTATAGTCTTTTCTGCTTTGCTTCTTGCAAAAAAGAAAAATGGCAAGGTAAGTCACAGTATAAAAGCAATAACAACATTTATATCTCTGTTTACTATGATTATTATTGCTACGGCAATTTCAAAAATGGTACTTTATATTGATGCCTACGGGATGACAATACTTCGCGTTACAACAAGTGCATTTATGATATTTCTGAGTATTGTTTTTATAAGTGTGATTTTGCGAATTTATATCAAAAAGATTAATATTGTAAAAACTGCTTTAATAACAGCAGGCAGTATTGTATTGATACTCGGTATTTTTAATGTAAACTCTGTTTGTGCGCGTTATAACTATGAAAGCTATGAGAACGGAAAGCTTAGAACGATTGATATAGAAGCACTTTATGATTTAGGTGAGGAAGGAGTACCTTACTTAGTAAAACTTGCTGACAGTAAGGAAAAGGAAATTGCTCAGGTGGCAAAAAGATATTTGGCAGCGGCATATCTGTACGGTTATTTTGATGATATGTATGATGCAGAAAGCTTTACTGTTGATGATTTAAAGAAAAATCAAGAAGGCAAAGGTTTTGAGCATTTCAGCATACCAAAATCCAAAGCTTATAATGAGCTTTATAAATATATAGAAAACAATCCTCAGTTCAGTTCTGAGTGTCAGGGTTACATTACAGAATTAGAGAATAGTTATTAAACCCCAATTACAACACGGGGACACGATAATTTAATAGGAAATTTATTTTTTGCGCCGTGGATTTATTCCACGGCGTTTTTTTAATAAAGTTGGTGGATTTTACCTTGACTTGATATGCTTATTTAGATATAATGTTAAAAAAGAAAGTGGGGGGATTTGCCATTAAGAACGAATCTTTAAAGTTAGCAAAGGAAGTATATAAAATTGAAATGGAATGCATCAGAGAAATGGAAGATTATTTCGATGAAGCTTCTTTTGTGAAGGCAGTAGAACTTTTAAAAAATGCCGAAAGAATCGGCACAAGCGGTTGCGGACATTCGGGTATTATCTGTCAGCACTTAGCACATCTGTTATGCTGTATTGAACAACCTGCACGCTTTATTTCTCCTGCTGAGGCAGTACACGGCGCAAGCGGTTTTTTGCAGAAGGGTGATGTTATTGTTCTTGCTTCTCGTGGCGGCAAGACAAAGGAATTGATTCCGATTGCTGAGATATGCAAGGCTAAAGAGGTTTCTATTATCGTTGTAACAGAGAACCTTGATTCTGTACTTGCACAAATGGCAGATGTTGTTATCAAGCAACATGTCAACCGTGAAACCGATAAGTACAATGCACAGGGTACAACATCCACCACAGCACTCTGCGTTATTTTCCACACACTCACAACTGCGCTTATGGAAGAAACGGACTTTCAGAATGAACAGTTTGCGCTCATTCATCCGGGCGGAGCAGTAGGGGAAAGACTCAACGCAGACAAATAAGGTTTTAATAAAAATTAAGATAAATTTTAGGAGGACAAAAAAATGGAATTTAAAGTTTTTCAGAAGGAATTAGAAGTTCAGTCAAGAGGTTGGATTCCCACATTCCACGATGTATCAAAGGAAATTATTGAAATTGTAGAAGCATCAGGTATTAAAAACGGTACTGTATGCATCGCATCACACCACACAACCTGTTCAGTTATGGTTCAGGAATGCTCACATGATATTGACTCATTTGATTTGGAATATTTACAGCACGATTTACTTGACATCATGCGCAAAATGATTCCCGACTATGTTGACGAAGGTGATTACCGTCATCCCGGTCCGATTCATGCACAGTTCGGCCGTTATGTAAACGAACCCGGTGATTTCACATCAATGAACACAGACGGACATCTCCGTTCAGTATTCTTCGGCAGAAGCGAAACAATGACAATCAAAGACGGCGTTCTTGACGGCGGTGAATTTGCCCACATCTACTTTGTTGACTGGGATCATGTCCGTGCGCGTCGCCGTCAGATCAATGTGACAGTTATGGGTACAACAGAAGATGTTGGCGACAGAAAGTGGAACAACGGTGAAGTTATTGATACACTCCATAAGTTCACAGACGAAGAAAAAGCTTATGATGTTCACTACACACTTCAGCAGCAGAGATAAATTTTAAGAGGGTACATAAATTATGAAAAGAGAAATCCGTACACCCTATTTTGAAATAGGAACTAAAAACTATATCTATGGTGATAAGGTTTTAGAATATGCTCTCGCAGCAGATAAAGCAGCAGAAAAATATGATATTGATGTTTTGTTCATCACTCCTGCAGTTGAAATCCGCAGAGTAGTTGAAAATACAAAGCACTTGATCGTTCTTGCACCCTACATGGACACACTCCGTCCCGGACGAGGTATGGCAGATATTCTCCCCGAAGCTTTAAAAGCAGCAGGTGCAGAGGGCGTTGTTGTAAATCATTGTGAAAAGCCGATGTCTGTTCCTCAGATTAAAGCTACAATTGACCGTGCAAGAGAGCTTGATATGTTGGTTTTTGCCTGTGCAGATACTATTGCAGAAGCAAAGGCTATTGCACAGCTTCATCCTGATATCTTAAATCCCGAACCGTCAGAGCTTATCGGCGGCACAGGAAACGGTGTCAGTGATATGAGCTTTGTACTTGAATCAATAAAAGAAATCAAGTCTATTTATCCCGACATTTTAGTTGAACAGGCAGCAGGTATCACAAACGGTCAGCAGGTATATGACTTTATCATGGCAGGTTCTGAGGCAGCAGGTGCCGCATCAGGTATTATGAATGCAGAAGACCCCATCGCTATGATTGATGAAATGATTGCGGCAACTCGCCGTGCGGCTGACGACCTCAAGAAGATGGAGGAGAATAAATAATGATTTACAAAGAAAAATTCAAAGTGCAGTCAAATGATAAGATGTGTACTTTCCATAATGTAACAGCTCAGGCTAAAGAAGCTTTGAAAAAATCAGGCATCAAAGACGGTATTCTTGTAGTTTATTCACACCACACAACCTGCGGTGTAATTACACAGGAATGTGCTTTTGATATGTCTATGACAGGTCTTGAAACACTTCAGCAGGATTTGCTTGAAGCATTTGAAGTCTTCATTCCTCAGCAGCGCAAAGAAGGAATGTATCTTCATCCCGGCCCGAAGGCATTGAAATTTGCTGAAGAACATGATGAAGACGCAAGAGGCTGTCACAACACAGATGCTCACCTTCGTTCATCAATTATCGGCAGAAGCGAAACTATCGTAATTGATGACGGTGAGTTGGATCTCGGTGAATTCGGTTTTATCTATTTTATTGACTTCGACACTACACGCGCAAGAGAACGTACTGTACAGATTATGATTATCGGCGAATAGGGTGAGCAGTTAAACCCGAACCCGCCTCAAAGCGGCATATTTAGGAGCTTTTTGCCCCGTTCGTTCTCGCAAGGCGAGAGCATTACTTCGCCCGACCGAAACAAAAATCTCTCAAAATCTCCTCACTTTGAGGTCGCAGATTTTGTAAAGAGCGGATTTTTGTTCAGGCGCGGCACAAAACACAGCAAATCCTTTCGGAGTTGCGAGTATTTTAACAAAGGATGAGCGAAAATCCGCCTTCACAAAACGGTGTTTGGGTTTGACTGCTCACCCTAAGGAGAATTAGCTATGAAAATCGGTTTATTACCCCTTTATGTAAAACTGTATGATGATGTGACGCCTGATATCCGTCCCAGACTTAATGAGTTCTATGAAAAAATCGCTGTGGAATTTGAAAAAAGAGGACTTGAAGTAGTGCGCTCTGAATTCTGCAGACTCAGTAATGAATTCAAGGCTACAGTTGCAAAGTTTGAACGCGAAAATGTTGATGCTATGGTCACGATTCATATGGCGTACTCACCGTCACTTGAAAGTATTGAGGCGCTCTGTGATACAAGCCTTCCCATTATAGTTCTTGACACAACAGAAACACTTGAGTTCACAAACGAACAGGACGACGGTGAGATAATGTATTGCCACGGTATCCACGGTGTTATGGATATGTGCAGTATGCTTACTCAAAGAGGAGTTGAATATGCAATTGCCGCAGGTCATTGGCAGGAGTCCGATGTAATAGACCGTGTCTGCGGTTATGTTCGTGCATCAGGTGCGGCAAAATCACTTAAAAATGCAAAGGTCGGTCTTGTTGGTGAGTCTTTTGCAGGTATGGGTGATTTCAGAGTAGGTTACGGTGAACTTGCAGAACGCTTTGGAATAAAAGTTGTTCAGCCTTCAACAGAAGATCTCCGCTTTTTCTATGATTCTGTAACAGAGGAAGAAATTGAAGCAGAGAAATCATCAAACAAAGAACTTTATAATTTTGCAGACAATATCATTGAAAGAGAATATACGGAATCCGTCCGTTCATGTCTTGCTATGCGCAAGTATATTGCAGCAAACGAGTTGACAGCATTCTCAATAAATTTCCTGAAAATAGGCCCTAACGATGCAGGTATTACATCAATGCCGTTTATCGAAACCTGCAAATCAATGCAGAACGGTATCGGTTATGCAGGTGAAGGCGATGTTATGACAGCCGCTTTCACAGGTGCATTCCTTCAGGGTTATAAAGATACAACCTTTGTTGAAATTTTCTGCCCCGATTGGAAGAATAATATGTTATTCTTAAGTCATATGGGCGAAGTAAACTATGGTATTGCAGATTGCAAACCTTTAATCAGCCGTGCAGGACGCAAGTATGCATCGGAGGATGAATTCCCCTATGCAGGTTATACAAGAATGAAAGGCGGTAAGGGTGTTTATGTAAACATCAGCCGTGCAAGAGATGATTACCGCTTGTTTGTTGCACCCGCAGAAATGGTTTCTTATGACAAGGATAATTTTGAAGGTGCAATAAGAGGTTGGATGAAGCCCGAAGGCTATACAACCGCAGAATTTCTTGAAGAACACAGCAAGTGGGGTGCAACTCACCACAGTATTTTCGTTTACGGTGCAACTGTTGACGAAATAGAATACTTCGGCAAACTTCTTCAGATTGAAACAATAATTCTGTAACAGAGGTTTATCATGACAAAGAAATTTATTATCGGTCTGGATATCGGTACGTCTTCAATCAAGGGCATAATGATTGCTTCTGATTCAAGTGAACGCTTTACAGGCAGAGTACCCTTTACATACACAACAAATCCCGACGGAAAAGTAGAAATTCCGGCGGAAGATTATCTTGAAAGCTGTTTTGAACTCCTTCGTGAGTTTAGCTCAAAGCTTCCCGAAAATGTAGAAATTGCCGCTGTATCTGCGGCATCTGCAAGCGGTAATCTTCTGTTACTTGACGGCGACTCAAAACCGTTGACTCCTATTTCAAACTGGCAGGATAAAAGAGTTACGGATGAGGTTGCGCGTGTGTTCGGTGACTTCGATACAGAAACTTATTACCGTTCAACAGGTTGGGCATTTGATCTCAAAACATTCCCGCTGGCGATGCTTTGCTGGTACAAATGCCACAAGCCTGAAATTATAGCAGAATCTTCAAAAGTATGCATGAGTACGGAATACCTTTATTACAGACTTACAGGTAAGTGGGGAATAGTAAAATCTGCAGGTACACCGTTTTATCTTATAGACCAGGTAACAGGAAAATACAATTCTGAAATTCTTGCAAAATTGGGGATTGATGAAGAAAAACTTCCGCCTGTTATGAAAACAGGTTCTGTCCTCGGAACAATCACAAAAGAAGCGGCAGAAAAATGCGGTTTGCCTGTTGGCACCCCCGTGATTATTGGTACATTTGACCATCCGAGTGCCGCAAGAGGAGTAGGTATCACAAAAGAAGGACAGATGCTTCTGTCCTGCGGTACATCGTGGGTAGGATTTTATCCTGTTGAAAAGCGTGAAAAAGCTATTTCTGCAAAAATGCTCGTTGACCCGTTTCTTTCTGAAAACGGAGGCGCGTGGGCAGGAATGGTATCTCTGACATCATTTTCTCAGCAGATAGAGTACTTTACAAAGACCTATGTTGACAACAGTGATATATGGTATATAAAATTAGTGGAATATTCAGCGGAGAGTCAAACGGGTGCAGGAGGTCTTATACTTGATATGACGGCAGAGCCTGATGATGCTGAAATCAGAAAATATGAGAAAAAACATATCGCAAGAGCTATTATGGAAAATGTAATTGATATGCTCGCAAAGGGTATGAAACGTATTACTGATGCGGGAATAATCTGCAACGAAGCCGTTATGGTAGGAGGCCCTTCCGAAAATCCCTTATGGGCTGAACTTATAGCAGAAAAACTCGGTATAAGTGTCTGTGTAAAACACGGCTCATATGCAGGTGCTGTCGGTGCCGCTGCCTTGGCGGGTACGGCAGTGGGAATTTATCCCGATGAAAAAACTGCATCTGAAATTCTTACAACGGAAAATTAAAATAAAGAGGCGTAATTATGTTCAATCTTGTAATTAACGATTATGACAGACAGGTTTACGAAAAGGAATTAAAACCCTTCCTTCCCGAAAACTTTATAGATATTCACACACACGCATGGCTTAACACAATGACTCCTGCGGGTGACTCAAACGGCGGTGCGACATGGACAAGCTTTATGGCAGATGAAATGTCAGCAGAGCAGTTGCTTGATGCATTCAAACGACTTTTTCCTGCGAACAATGTAACGCCTTTAGTGTTCGGCGGAGTAGGTCAGGTGGTAAAAGAGTGCAACGATTATGTTTATGACTGTGCTAAGAAATACAATTTTCCGATTCTTACCCGCACAGACTATTCAATGGATCCCGATGCACTTGCAAGAGAGGTTCATGCAAATCATTCTTTAGGGTTGAAACCGTATTTATCATTCTGTCCTGAGTACATTCCCGATAGCGAAATCAGAATTTTTGATTTTCTTCCTCATGAGCACCTTGAAGTTGCAAACAAAAACGGCTGGATAGTAATGCTTCATATTGCAAGAAAACAAAGACTCCGTGATGCAGTTAATATTGCTCAGCTTATGGAGATTGAAAGACGCTATCCCAATGTAAAGCTTATCTGCGCTCATATCGGACGCGCTTATTCAAAGCAGGATCTCGGTGATGCGTTTGAAATACTTAAAAATACAAAGAATATGATGTTTGATTTTACCGCAAATATGTGCGATGATGCTATTGAAGAATGTATCAGAGCAGTGGGTACGGAAAGATTGATGTTCGGTTCTGATT
>JAFRZS010000153.1 GCA_017442445.1 Clostridia bacterium | reverse complement strand
TCGGTATGGCATATCCTTGCGGTGGTGTTAATAACGATGACAGAGTCGCTGAGCTTATCAAAAATAACACAAGTGTTAAATACAGCCGTACAATCACTCCCGCCGATACTTTTGATTTACAGGATAATCTCTACCGTTTCAATCCGAATGTTTACCACCTCAATTGGGACCAAATGTTTGAAACAGGTAAAAAATTCATTGAAATGAAAACAGATAAACCTCAACTGCTTTATGTCTGGGGTCATACTTATGAGCTTGATTATGACACTTCATATTGGGCAAAGCTTGAGGACTTCTTTAAGCTTATAAGCAACCGTGACGATATTTTCTACGGCACAAACAAAGAAATTTTATTATAAGGTGATATTATGCAACACATTATTGATGCAGTTGAGAAAAACCGTCAGTTAATTCTTGATTCCGAAAGGTATGTATGGCAACACCCCGAAACAGGGTTTAAGGAATTTACTACAAACGAATATATGAAGAAAATATTCATAAGCTTAGGTTACGATCTCGTCTGCCCCGATGACATTACAGGATTTTATACAGTTATTGATACAGGCAGAGAGGGTCCCGAGGTTATGATTCTTGCTGAGCTTGACTCCATTATATGCCCAGCACACCCCGATGCAAATAAAAATACAGGTGCGGTACATTCCTGCGGTCACAACGCTCAGTGTGCGGCTATGGCAGGTATTGCCGCCGCACTTAAAGATCAGTCTGTTCTTGATAAACTTTGCGGTAAAATCCGTCTTTGTCTTGTACCTGCTGAAGAGCTTCTGGAAATTGAATATCGTTCAGAATTGAAAAAGAACGGTGTTGTCAAGTATTTTGGCGGTAAGAATGAGTTTTTGCGCCGCGGATATTTTGACGGCGTTGATATGGCTTTTATGGTTCACACCGCAGAAAATTATACAGTTACAAAAGGTTGCGTCGGATGTCTTACCAAGAATATAATTTACAAGGGCAAAGCCGCTCATGCAGGAAGCACTCCCTGGGACGGAAATAATGCTCTCTATGCCGCAAACTGCGGACTTAATGCAATCAATGCTATTCGTGAAACCTTCAAAGAAGCCGATATAATCAGAGTTCACCCGATTATTACTTCGGGCGGTGATATGGTAAACGCTATCCCCGAAACCGTCAGACTTGAAAGCTTCGTCAGAGGTAACAGCTTTGATGCGATAGTCAATGCCAATAAAAAGGTTAATCAGGCTCTTATCGGTGCGGCACTTTCAATAAATACAAATATAGAAATCATTGATACTCCCGGTTATGCACCGCTTAAGAACGATTATAATATGTGCTTACTTGCTAAAGAAGCCGCTGACCTTGCTATCCCTCATCAGAACTGTACACTTACAGACCACACAAGCTCAGGCAGTACAGATATGGGTGATTTATGTTGCATTATGCCCGTTGTTCATCCCTATGCAGGCGGTGCAACAGGTAATGCTCACGGTAACGATTTCTATATATCCGACCCCGTTTCCGCTTGTGTTGACTGTGCTAAATGGCAACTTGCTATGCTTGAATTATTATTAAAAGACAGTGCCGTCAGAGCAAAACAGATACTCTCAGACTTTAAACCTCAGTTCGACTCCAAAGAAGCTTATCTCTCATTCATTGACTCGCTCAACTGCTCAGGTGACAGAATAGTTTATGACGGAGAAAATACAACGATAAAACTTTAAAAAGAAAAGTTTCCGACAAAGACCAAAAGCTTTTGAAAGTGCCTTTATTTATTCAGGAAGATTTTGAAAAAATTCTCTACAAAACAGGAAAATATATTCTTGAGACATACGATTGTTAGGAGTTCTAAGTATGAAAACACTTTATCACAAAAATTCAGCAAACTATCCCCGACTAAACACAGATACTTTTTTTGCTGATTATAAAAACAATTACACATACAACGATTTGTTCGATAACACATTCCGCTTCATTGAGAACTTTCAATTAACAGACAGAGATTTATGGGCAAGATTCGTCGAGCAATTCCGCGCACACACAGATACAGATGCCGGTTGGCGTGGTGAATTCTGGGGCAAGATGATGCGTGGCGCTTCTCTTGTTTACGCTTATTCAAAAGACCAAAAGCTTTACAACATATTGGTTGAAACCATACACGATATGATGTCAGTTGCAGATACTGACGGCCGTATCTCCTCATACCCTGTTGAGACAGAATTGGACAATTGGGATATATGGTGCAGAAAATATGTGCTTCTCGGTATGCAGTATTTTCTTGAAGTATGCGAGGACACCAAACTCAGTTACGAAATAATTAAGTCAATGTGTAATCAGGTTGATTACATATTGAAATTCATCGGTGACAGTAAAACACCGATCACCGAAGCTTCTCACCAGTGGAGAGGTCTTAACGCTTCATCAATTCTTGAGCCTGTTGTACGCCTTTATTCACTTACAAAAGAGCAAAAATATCTTGATTTTGCTACACATATTGTAAATTGCGGCGGTACTTCAATTGCAAATATTTTTGACCTTGCTTTTAAAAACGAACTTTATCCTTATCAATACCCGATAACAAAGGCTTATGAAATGATATCGTGTTTTGAAGGTCTTTTGGAATATTACAGAATTACAGGTGTAGAAAAATATAAGACCGCAGTTATAAATTTTGCAAACAAAGTTCTTGAAAGTGATTTTACGGTCATAGGCTCTTGCGGTTGTACTCACGAATTATTTGACCATTCAACCGTACGACAAGCAAACACCACAAACGGCGACACAATGCAAGAAACCTGTGTTACGGTGACTTTAATGAAATTCATGTATCAGGTACATCTGCTTACAGGTGATGCTAAATACGTCGACGCTTTTGAACGCTCATTGTATAACGCTTATCTCGGTGCGGTCAACACAGAAAAAATTATAAATCCGCTAATTCTCGCAACCCGACCCAATTGGATTATGAAACCCCTCCCCTTTGACTCATATAGTCCTTTGACAAAAGACACAAGGGGCAATGCAATCGGCGGACTCCAAAAAATGCCCGATTATAATTATTATGGTTGTTGCGCTTGTATCGGTGCGGCAGGTATAGGTCTTGTACCCAAAATGCATTTGCTGACAACTTCAGACGGATTTGTTATGAATCTTTTTATTGACGGTTGTGTTGAAACTTCGACAGAAAAAAACAAAATAAAGTTCATAACAAAAACAGACTATCCGAAAAGAGGTCATATTTCAATCACTCTCACCCTTGAAGAAGATGAAAGGTTCCGTTTAAAAATCCGCAACCCTTATTGGAGTAAAGCAACAGAGATTTCTGTAAATAGAGAAATCATCAATCCGAACGAAGATTATATAGACATCGATCGCATTTGGAAAAGCGGTGATGTCGTTGATATAAAACTCGATATGCAATGTATAGCCATTCGTCCTCTGCCTTACGGCGAGGACACGCTTATAACAGATGTTGACTGGGAAAAAGACACTGTCAACCCGATAAACGACAAAGAAGACCCCCTTGCAAAACATCATATAGCTTTACAAAGAGGTCCTTTAATGCTTGCACAGGATAACAGGTTAGGCTACAAACTTGAAGATGCGGTTGATATTCTTGTCAATAACGACGGAACAATTGATGCCGAAATCGTCGAAAACACCTCCCCTTATCTCAACATCATAGAATTAAAAATCCCTTTGAAAGAAAGCATTATGACAGTTACCGACTATGCTTCAGCGGGCAAACGCTGGACACCGGATAACGAAATAGCAGTATGGATTTTAACAAAATAAACAACAAAAGGAGCCGAGTATGTTTCAGCCTAAAACGATGGATTTTTCAAAAATAAAAACTTTCTCCGCGCAGAACAGACACAACCTTGTGCGGATTGATAATCTCCGCACTCCCGGTGCGCAGGAGGACAACCTCTTTAACAACGAGGAATTTGATATTCTTATAAGCAAACTCAAAGAAGCCAAAGAAAACGGCAGAACCGTTACCTGTTTCTACGGTGCGCATGTCATAAAATGCGGTTTATCTCGTTATCTTATATGGCTTATGGAAAACGGATACATAACACATCTTGCATCAAACGGTGCAGGTTCTATTCACGATTTTGAGTTAGCATATTTAGGCGGTACTTCCGAGCATGTACCAACCGCAATTGAGGACGGAAGCTTTGGTATGTGGGAAGAAACAGGCTCCTGGATGAACGAGGCAATAAAGCTCGGTGCCGAAAAAAATTACGGCTACGGACAAAGCCTTGCAGATTATGTTGACAATAACCCCGATAAATTCCCCTATCGTGATGATTGTGTGTTTTACCGAGCATATAAAATGGGCATACCCGTTACATATCATGTCACAATGGGTACTGATATCATTCATCAGCATCCGTCGGTTGACTTTGAGGCTTTGGGTAAAACAAGCGGTATTGATTTTAAATACTTCTGCCACTCAATTTCAATGCTCGGCGACAAAGGTGTGCATTTGAACATTGGCTCTGCCGTCACAGGTGCGGAGGTATTTTTAAAAGCTTTATCTATTGCGAGAAATCAGGGTCATGCGCTAAAGTATATCACTACTGCAAATTTTGATATTATTCCCTTGGGCGACTACAAAACAGATGTCGGCAAAGACACCTTTGAATACTACTACCGTCCGAGAAAAAATATCATAAACAGACCTGTTTCCCTCGGCGGTACAGGACTTTATATCTGCGGTAATCATGAACAGACAATCCCGAGTTTATATGCAAGATTAAAGGGGTAAAATATGGATAAAGTATTTTTAACAAAAGACGAAGTAATTGAAATATCCGAAAAAATCAAGAATGTCAAGGTGTGCTTTATCGGTGATATCTGCCTCGACCTTTATTGGCGTGCAGATATGAAAAGGAGTAAGCTTTCAAGAGAAACACCACACTACCCCCTGCCGATTGTTGACGAAACATATGCTCCGGGCGGCGGCGGAAATGTTATGAATAATATACATGCTTTAGGTATTAAAAAGCTTGTTTCTATTTCTGCAATAGGCTCGGATTGGAGAGGTTTTCTTCTTACAGATTGGTTGAAGAAAAATAATATTTCAGCTGACAACATAATTTACAGAGAACACGGAGTTACTCCTTGCTATATAAAACCGCTGCGCATGGGAATTTCCGATGTTGTGTATGAAGACCCGCGACTTGATTTTGAAAATTATGAGTCTTTGTCTGTTGATGACGAGAAGAAAATATTGGAAGCTTTGGACTCAGCAGTCAAGGAAGTTGACATCATCGCAGTTTCAGATCAGCTCTTATGCGGTATTATCACCGAAAAAATCCGTGAAAGACTTTGCGAAATTGCAAAAAATATCCCTGTTGTCGTTGACAGCAGAGATAGAATTTCCGAATATAGCGGTGTTATTGTAAAACCCAACGAGGTCGAAGCGGCAACTGCTACAGGTCGGGATATATCCGTAATTGATATATCTTTTGTAGAAGCTGAAAATATTGCAAAAGAATTGCAAAGCAAAAATAAAGCACCTGTCATTGTTACTCTTGGTGCATTAGGTTCACTATGGTGTGATAATAACGAGTGTCTGATTGCGCCAACAGTCAAAGCAAATCCGCCTGTTGACTTTGTAGGTGCGGGAGATACATTTTTATCAGCCTTTTGTTGTGCTTATGCTGCTTGTAAAAACGGCTCAAAGGCTCTCGCCTATGCTAATTTAGCATCAGGTGTTACAGTAAAGAAAATCGGTACAACAGGTACTGCTACAACCGACGAGATACTGAAAAAATGGGAGGAAAACTATGAGCACACCACTTGAAATATTACATCCCGAACATCTCCCTGAGGGTAAAATCCGCACCGTTATTTTTGACTTTGACGGAACTTTTTCCACACTTCGTTGCGGTTGGGAAAAAGTTATGAGAAAGCTTATGCTTGAATTGATTTCGGGCGGTGCTGATTATGATAAAGCTCTTGAAGAAAAAATAGATACTTATATTGATTCCTCTACAGGAATACAAACCGTCTATCAGATGGAATGGCTGAAAAACGAAGTTGAAAAAGCAGGTTTCGCTAATCCTGACCGTGACGTATGGTGGTATAAAGATGAATACAACCGCCGTTTGATGGTCGAGGTTAAAAACAGAATACAGCGTTTAGAAAACAAAGAAGATGCCCCTGACAAATATCTTATATCAGGTGCCGTTGAATTTTTAAAAGCACTTAAAAAAATGGGTATAAACACATACCTCGCAAGCGGTACAGACCACAAAGATGTAGTTCACGAAGCAACAATCTTAGGTGTTGCCGATATGTTTTCAGAAATTAAAGGTGCGCCCGAGCGAGAAGTCGCCTGTTCAAAAGAAGCGGTTTTGAAAAAGCTTATTGAAGAAAACGGCGAATCGGGTGACAATTTGTTGGTAATCGGTGACGGTAAGGTGGAAATTGCTTTAGGTGTCCAAAACAACGCTTTCACATTAGGTGTTGCCTCAGACGAAGAAAACAGATGCGGTATCAACCCTGTAAAAAGAAAACGTCTCAAAAATGCCGGTGCAGATGCAATTATCGGAGATTTTGAAAACATTGAAGAATTATTGAATTGGCTGAAATAAAAAGGAGTTACTATGAGCATAACTTGTAAATGCAAATATGAAACAACCGCTGATGTTACTGTCATCGGCGGCGGTACAGCAGGTGTTTTCGCCGCAATATCAGCTGCCAGAACAGGCGCAAAAACCGTACTCATAGAAAAAAACAGTATTCTCGGCGGTACTATGACCGTTGCAAATGTAAATTTCCCCGGATTGTTTTTTGCATGGGGCAAACAAATTATAGACGGACCTTGTTGGGAAGCTATACAAAGAACAGCTGATTTAGGCGGTGCTGTAATTCCCGAATTCACCTACAAACCTGAAAAGCATTGGCACGAACAAATCAAATTAAATCGCTTTATTTTCACAACAGTTCTTTTTCAGATGTGTGAAGAATCAGGTGTTGAGATAAGGTGCAACACCATGCTCTCCGACGCATTTGAACATGAGGATTATGTTCAACTTGTTTTGACTGAAAAAACAGGCTTGTTTTCAATCAAAACCAAAGTTGCAATTGATGCAACCGGTGATGCTAATCTTATACATCTTCTGGGACTGAATCTGCTTAAAAGCGAAATTCTTCAGCCCGCAACACTGCAAAATCATATTTCAGGTTATAATGATAATTATGATATAAATGAAATAAAAAACAAACTGACCAATGCTGACTTACCTGAACACATCGGTTTTATCCAGCTTATCAGTTTTTTAAATACACACTCAATTTCCGCGCATTGTCCTTGTTATGATGCCGACACATCGGAAGGTAAAACACAGCTTGAAAAAAATGCCCGGACTGATATTTTGAAGATTTATAAATTTTTCAGAACAATAAACGGGCTTGAGAATTTAGAAATAGATTTTGATGCTCAAGAAACAGGAATAAGAGAAACTAACAGAATTATCGGTGAAACTACGGTTACTGCCGAAGATTATATTAAAGGAAAATATTATGAGGATTCGGTTTGTTATGCTTTTTACCCGATTGATTTGCACGTAATGAGCGGCATTGAGAAAACCTATCACCAAGACGGTATAGTTTCTAAAGTCCCCTATTCTGCATTGATACCGAAAGGCACAAAAAGAATTCTTTGCGCCGGAAGATGTATTTCTTCCGATACTAATGCTAACAGTGCTTTACGCGTTGAAGCTACTTGTATGGCCATGGGGCAAGCTGTCGGCTGTGCAGGAGCATTGACAGCTAAAAATGAAACCGATGTTCGTAACATAAGATACAACGATCTTTGCAACGCGCTTAAAAATATCGGTGCCATTATCCCTGAAGAATAAACAGTTTAAAGTGATTTTACTAAATATTTGTATTTAGTCTGTGGTGT
>JAFRZS010000152.1 GCA_017442445.1 Clostridia bacterium | reverse complement strand
GGCAAAGCTTTTATCAAATCTGTTTGGTGAGATCTATATTTCGGATATCGTGAAGAGAAATAAAATCAGAAATATCGGTGAGCTTGAAGATCTTTTGAACATTCTTTCGTCTTCCATTGGCTCACTCACCAATCCCGAAAAGCTGAAAAACACCTTCAAAACGGTAAAAAAATCAAAGATCACCGCCGCAACCATAAAAAAATATATTGATTGCTTTGAGGATTCGTTTTTGATCGATTCGGCAGATCGATACGATATTAAGGGAAGAAGTTATATCGAAACGCCCAAGAAATACTATTTCTCTGATCTTGGGCTCCGCAATGCACGCATCAATTTCCGGCAGTTTGAGCAGACGCACTCAATGGAAAATGTAATTTACAATGAATTGAGAATGAGAGGATATAATGTAGATGTCGGAGTTGTGCCGATTGCAGTTAAAGACAAAGACGGAAAAACTGTAAGACAACAGCTTGAAGTTGATTTTGTTTGCAATTTGGGTTCATCGCGCTATTATATACAGTCAGCTTATTCTTTACCTGATGAAGCAAAAAGAACACAGGAAATACGACCGTTCAGGAAAATTGATGATTCGTTCAAGAAAATAATTGTAACAAAGGATATTGTGCCGAAGCACTTTGATGAGTATGGAATTCTGACTATGAATATTTATGATTTTCTATTGAATCCCGATAGTCTTGAAAAATAGCAAACACAAGTTGTTTAATATTTTCAGAAACCAATTAAAAAAGTTTAATTTGGATTGTTTTATGAATTTAAATGTTCAGAAAAAGGCGGATTTAAAAAAAGACTTGCAAAATCTGAAAAGGTGTGGTATAATCCTTGACAGTAAGAATATAAATGGTGTAAAAAAGAGTGGGTTCTGCCCGCTCTTTTGTTTACGCAATTTTAAGAAAGTGGGGGTTTTATGGCACCTAAAGGCAGAAACGGAGTAGCGGCAAAAGTATGGGATATTGCTGAGCCGATTGCGAAAGAACTCGGACTAAAGCTTTGGGATATTCGCTTTTTAAAGGAAGGTGCAGAATGGTATCTCAGAGTATTCATTGACAAGGACGGCGGAGTTTCAATCGATGACTGTGTTGATATGAGTCACGCACTTGATAAACCGCTTGACGAGTATGACCCGATTGACAGAAGCTATTGTCTTGAGGTTTCTTCACCCGGAATCGAAAGAGAGTTGTCAATTGACGAACACTTTGAAGCTTCTCTCGGCAAAAGTATAAAGGTAAAGCTTATCCGTCCCGTTGATAATCAGAGAGAATTTATCGGTACGCTTGAAAGCTTTGACGGCAGTGATTTTGTTCTTCGTCTTGACGATGAAAAAGCTATGGTAATAAATAAAAAAGAAACTGCTAATATTAAATTAAATGATTTTGGAGGATAACAGAAAAATGAACAAGGAATTTTTTGAAGCTATTGAGCAGTTGGAGAAAGAAAAAGGCGTTTCCGCACAGCACCTTTGCGAAGGTATTCAGAGAGCAATTGTTACAGCAGTAAAGCGTGACTATAATAATAAGGATATCGTTTTCTGCGAAATTGATATGGAAAAGAAAAAAATGAAGGTTTATGTCCGTAAGGTTGTTGTTGCTGAAATCAGCGATCCCGATACAGATATTCTCGTTGATGCTGCTCAGACTTACAAGAAGGGCGCTATGGTAGGCGATATTATTGAAATTCCCCTTCAGACAAAGGATATCAGCCGTATCGCTGCTGAAAAAGGTAAGCATGTTTTAAGACAGGGCATCAGAGATGCAGAACGCGGACAGATGATTGAAGAATTCCAGAACCGTAAACAAGAGCTTGAAACAGCGAAAGTTCAGATGGTTGATGCTAATACAGGAAATATTGTTCTTGCAATCGGTAAAGCTACTTTGATTCTTCCCAAGAGTGAGCAGCTTCCCAACGAAACATTCAAAGAGGGCGACCTCATCAAAGTTTATATTGTAGATGTTAAGGAAAGCGAAGGAAAGCTTCCGAGAACTACAATCTCAAGAACACACCCCGGTCTTGTTAAGAAATTGTTTGAAAATGAAGTACCTGAGATCAAGGAAGGCTTGGTTGAAATCGTTTCTGTATCCCGTGAAGCAGGTTCAAGATGTAAACTTGCAGTTTCAAGTAAGGACGAAAATATTGACGCTGTAGGTTCATGCATCGGTACAAAGGGTGCAAGAGTTGGTAAAATTGTTGAGCTCCTCTGCGGTGAAAAAATTGAAATCGTTAAGTATTCGGAAGATCCCGCAGAATATATCGCTGCTTCACTTGCTCCCGCAGATGTTGTTTCTGTTGAAATCATTTCAGAAGAAGAACGCACTTGCAGTGTAACAGTTCCCGACAGCCAGTTGTCACTTGCAATCGGCAATAAGGGTCAGAACGCAAGACTCGCTGCAAAGCTCACAAACTGGAAGATAGATATTAAGCCCGAAAGCGGTTTCTTCGAAAGCGTTTCGGAATAATTTAAGGAGGTCGGAATTTTGAAAGAAAGGAAACTGCCGCAACGCAAATGTGTCGGATGCATGAATGTTAAGGATAAAAAAGACCTTGTCCGTATTGTTAAAAACTCTGACGGTGAAATTTCCGTTGATCCGAGCGGTAAAAAAGCCGGCAGAGGTGCCTATATCTGCAAAAGTTCAGAGTGCCTTGAACAAGCAAGAAAGCGTAACAGACTTGAATATGCTTTCAAATGCAAGATATCCTCAGATGTTTATGATGAACTTGAAAAGGAGCTGAGGGATGTTGAATGACAGGTTTTTGAATACTTTGGGCTTGTGTCTTAAAGCGGGGCGACTCAGTATAGGCCACGATGCTTCAAAGATTTCCATAAAAACAAATAAAGCTCAGCTTTGCATTTTATGTTCAGATGCGTCGCCGAGATTAAAAAAAGAATTCATGAATATGGGTTTTGAAAATACGGTAGAGACCGAATATACTATGAAAGATATCAAGAGTGCCATAAATACGGCATCAGCTGTTCTTACCGTCAATGATTCGGGTTTTGCGAAAATTTTTGACGGAATATTAAGAGGAGGGGCAAATATATGATTATTAAATACAGAGTACATGAAGTTGCAAAAGACTTTGATAAACCGAGTAAAGCGGTTATAGACCTTTTGAAAAATTATACAGATGAACCCAGAAAGCATATGACAGCCTTGGAAGACAGAGAACTTAATATCATCTTTGAAACCTTTACACAGGAATCTCAGGTGGAAAGTTTCATCGAGTATTTTGCTCTTGCAAACAAACCCGAGGAAAAGGCTAAAGAAGAAAAGAAACCCGCAAAATCCGAAAAGACTGAAAAGACTGAAAAGACTGAAAAGACTGAAAAGAAACCCGAAAAGAAAACAGATAAAAAGCCTGAAAAGAAAGCAGAAAAGAAAGAACAGAAACCTGCTGAGAAGAAGCCTGCAATTGATAATGAGGTTTCAAGAAAAGCGGCTGAAAAACAGGCTGCAAGAGAAAAGCAGAAGAAAGAACGCGCACAGAGTGCAACACCTCAGTCAAGAACCAAGGGTGAAGCACGTACTGTTGATACACGCTTCAGCCATGTTGATCTTGATAAATATGATGAGAAATATGATGACCTTGCAAACACAAGCCATAACAAG
Source organism: Clostridia bacterium (assembly GCA_017442445.1). Lineage (GTDB taxonomy): Bacteria > Bacillota > Clostridia > Oscillospirales > Acutalibacteraceae > RGIG2945. Next base: position 8,587 of record JAFRZS010000152.1, on the reverse strand, counting down.
CAGAATGATAATATGGCTCGTAAGCAGAAGCTCAAACAGAAATCTCAGCAGTATCGCAAACAGGGTATGCGTTCAAGAAAGCATGAGAGTGAAGACGAAAGACAGGAAAGAATTGCAAGAGAAAGAGCAAAGAGACCTCAGCTTGTTATCAAAGTTCCTGAAGAAATCACAGTTACAGAACTTGCCGCTATGATGAAAATGACAGCTGCAGAGGTTACAAAGAAACTCTTTGTAAGTCTTGGTATCATGGCAACAGTTAACCAGACTATTGACTTTGATACAGCTTCAATCGTTGCTGAAGAATTAGGCGTTAAGGTTGAAAAAGAGGTTGTTGTTACAATCGAAGAACGCATCATCGATGACAGCACAGATGACGAAAAGGATCTTGAAACAAGAAGCCCCGTCGTTGTTGTTATGGGACACGTTGACCACGGTAAAACATCACTTCTTGATGCTATCAGACATACATCTGTTACAGAAACAGAAGCAGGCGGTATCACTCAGCATATCGGTGCTTACAGAGTTACATGTAACGGTGAAAAAATTACATTCCTTGATACTCCCGGCCATGCCGCTTTCACATCAATGAGAGCAAGAGGTGCCATGGCTACAGATATCGCAGTTTTGGTTGTTGCGGCTGATGACGGTATCATGCCTCAGACAGTTGAAGCTATCAACCATGCAAAAGCTGCAGGTGTTCAGATTATTGTTGCAATCAATAAGATGGACAAAGAAGGCGCAAATCCCGACAGAATTATGCAGCAGCTCACAGAGTATGAACTCATACCTGAAGAGTGGGGCGGAAATACTATCTGTGTACCCGTATCTGCTAAGACTCGTCAGGGTATAGACAGCCTTCTTGAATCAATCCTTCTCGTTGCAGAAGTCAGCGAACTCAAAGCTAATCCCAACCGTGCCGCAAGAGGTATCGTTATCGAAGCAAGACTTGATAAGGGCAGAGGTCCCGTTGCAACATTACTTGTTCAGAACGGTACACTTAAATCAGGCGATATCATCGTTGCAGGTACATCAGTAGGTCGCGTAAGAGTTATGACAAACGATAAGGGCAAGAAGGTAAACAAAGCAGGTCCGTCAATTCCTGTTGAAATCACAGGTCTTGCAGAAACACCGAATGCAGGTGATGTATTCGATGCAGTTTCAGACGAAAAACTTGCAAGAGAGCTTGTTGAACAGCGTAAACAGCAGGCTAAGGAAGAACAGTTCAAGTCCTTCCATAAGGTTACACTTGATACACTCTTTGATTCACTCCAGCAGGGTGAACTCAAGGATCTCAATATTATCGTTAAAGCAGACGTTCAGGGTTCGGCAGAAGCAGTTAAGCAGAATCTTGAAAAGCTTTCAAATGAAGAAGTACGAGTCAGAGTTATCCATAACGGTGTCGGTGCAATCAGCGAATCCGATGTTATGTTGGCTCAGGCTTCAAGCGCAATTATTGTCGGCTTCAATGTACGTCCCGATCCCGTTGCGGCAAACAACGCAGAACGTGACGGCATTGAAATTAAAACCTACAGAATTATCTATGACTGCCTTGAAGAAATTCAGGCAGCTATCAAGGGTATGCTTGCACCCAAGTCAAGAGAAGTTGTTCAGGGCAGAATCGAAGTCAGAAATGTTATTAAAATTTCCTCAGTCGGTAATGTTTCAGGTTGTTATGTTCTTGACGGTAAGGTTACAAGAAACTCACAGATTCGTGTAGTCCGTGACGGTATCGTTATCACAGAAGATGAAATTGCATCACTCAAGCGCTTCAAGGACGACGCAAAAGAAGTTGTTCAGGGTTATGAATGCGGTATCACCCTTACAAAGTTCAACGATGTTAAGGAAGGCGATATCTTCGAAGCATTTATAATCGAAGAATACCGCGAAGATTAATAAAGGTTTGGCTATATTTGCCAATAGCACCATTTTTCGTTCGACGATGTATCAAATATACTATCGTCTCGCTCAAAACAGCACTATGAACAAATCTATCTCAAACCGAAGGTTTGGCTATGTTGCCCGTAGTACTATTTATCGTTTGGTGATGCATCAAATATACTATCGTCTCGCTCAAAATAGCACTATGAACAAATCTATCTCAAACCAATTACAATAGGTGTGGACGGAGTCCACCCGAAATTCTGCATTTTGCATTCTGCATTCTGCATTCCGCCGCAACTGCGGCAACTATGAAAGGATAAAAAAATATGCCGAGTTTCAGAGTAGATCGTGCATCGGAGGATATCAAGAGAGAGGTTATCGCTATTATGCGAGAGCTGAAAGACCCCAGAATCAAGGGTATGCTCACTGTTGTCAGAGTTAAAGTCAGCGGTGACCTTTCCTATGCTAAAGTTTATGTCAGCGCTATGGAAGGGATTGACACAGCAAAGGAAGCTGTTGTCGGTCTTAACAGCGCTGCAGGATATATTCGCAGAGAAGTCGGAAACAGACTTCATCTGAGAAAAACTCCTGAAATTAAATTTGTTGCAGATGACTCCGTTGAACACGCAATTAAATTATTTGAAGATTTTAAGAAAGAAGTATAAAAAATATGTCTTTAGTCAGTTTTGAAAAAGCGGCTGAGCTTTTACTCAGTATGAATAATATCATTATTCTTTGCCACGCAAATCCCGACGGCGATACTTTAGGCAGCGGATTTGCACTCTGCCGTGCTTTGAAGGCACTTGGCAAGAGAGCAAGAGTGGATTGTTCATGTGAAATACCGAGAAAATTTTCGTATCTTACAGACTGTGTTTTTAATGAAAGCTTTGAAGCGGAAAATTTTGTTGCAGTTGATGTTGCCGATATAAAATTATTAGGCGACGAATACGCAAAGAAATACGAAAACAAAATCAAACTGAATATTGATCATCACGGCTCAAACACAATGTTCGCTGAAAATACGCTTCTTGACTCCTCAGCCGCAGCGGCTTGTGAGGTGGTATATGAGCTTTTGGCACACTTGGGTGTTGAAGCTAATAAGGCGATTGCCGATTGTATTTATACAGGAATTTCAACCGATACAGGCTGTTTCCGTTTCACAAATACGACAGCAAAGACACACATTATCGCATCAAAGGTTATGGAAAAGGGTGCCGATATTGAAAAAATAAATCGTCTTATGTTTGAAACAAAATCAAGGGAATATATGCGACTTGAAAAACTTGCATTAGATACCCTGAAAATGTATTTTGACGGCCGTTGTGCAGTGCTGACAATCATGCAGGATATGTATGAAAAAAGCGGAGCCAAGGAAAGCGATACAGATGCAATCTGTGCGATTCCCCGACAGATTGAGGGGGTACAGATTGGTGCATCAATAAAGCAGAAGGCTGAAAATCGTTTTAAAGTTTCACTCCGCACACATGCTCCCTATGATGCCGCAAAAATCTGTGCCGCTATGGGCGGCGGCGGTCATCCGAGAGCCGCAGGCTGTGAAATTTTCGGAAGCCTTGATGATGTTTTAGATGAGCTTTTAAAGAATATAGAAGCAAGTTTAGAGGATTAAAAAAATGAACGGCATTATCGTTTTAAAAAAAGGTGAGGATATAACCTCGTTTTTCGCTGTCAATAAATTAAGAAGAATTATATCAATAAAAAAAGCGGGTCATACAGGAACACTTGATCCGATGGCTACGGGTGTCCTTCCTGTGATGTTAGGTGGGGCAACCCGTTTTATTGAGCTTCTTCCGACAGCAAATAAAAGCTACCGTGCAAAAATTCTTTTAGGCAAAACCTCCGATACTCTTGATATTACGGGTAACATTCTTTCAGAGAATGAAGTGAATGTAACTAAGGAAGATTTCAGAAAAGTTTTGTCGGAATTTGTCGGTGAAATAAAACAGATTCCGCCGATGTATTCAGCAATAAAAAAAGACGGAGTCCGTCTTTATGAACTTGCAAGAAAAGGCATTGAGCTTGAAAGAGAAGCAAGAACGGTTACAATTTTTAAAGCAGAGCTTTTATCGGTAATCGGCAACGAATATGAAATTGATGTAACCTGTTCTGCGGGAACATATATCAGAACTTTGTCAGATGATATCGGACAAAAATTAGGTTGCGGAGCGGTGATGACGAGTCTTGAAAGGACTTCGGCAAACGGCTTTGATATTGAATGTGCGCATACACTTGAAGAAATTGAAGAAGCTGTAAAAGAAGACCGACTTGAAAGCCTGATAATTCCCGTTGAAGAAGCGATGAGAATTTATCCGTCAGTTACAGTAAGTCCCGCACAGGCAACTCGTTTTAAAAACGGCGGACAGTTAGCGCTTGAAAGATTGAGAAATATTTCGGGAACGGGATATTTCAGAGTATATTCACCCGAGAAAAAGTTTCTCGGCATAGGAGAAATTAAAGAGGGAAGTGAAGAACTTTCCGTAAAAAAGCTGGTGGTAGATTGAAAAAGAAAAAGTGTATATGCTTGGGTAGCTTTGACGGTTTGCATAAAGGACATCAGACGGTTTTAGAAAACGGAAAAAGCGGCGGGTATGAAACAACACTTGTGACATTTGATATCCACCCTGCAGAATTTTTTTCGGATAAAAAAAGATTTAAGCTGTTGCAGAATGAAATTACGGATGAAAAACTTGCAGAGAAAAATATAAAGATTGCAAGACTAAAAATGGAAGAAATCTGTGAGCTTTCGGCGACAGATTTTTTTGAGAAAATATTACTCCGAAAATTTTCACCCGACAAGATTTCCTGCGGATTTAATTACACCTTCGGCAAAGACAAAAAAGGTGATGTGGACTTACTCAGAAATCTCTGCGAAAAAAACGGGATAATCTTATCTGTTGCAGAGCCTATTGAATGTGACGGTGAGGTAATAAGCTCCACAAGAATACGCAAAAAAATTGCGGACGGTGAAATTGATGTTGCAAACGAATTATTGGGATATAAGTTCTGTTACAGAGCCGAAGTTATTCACGGCGATAAAAGGGGCTCAACAACATTACAGACACCGACAGCAAATCAGATTTACCCCGACGAACTTATTGTGCCGAAATTCGGTGTATATAAATCAAGCGTGATTTATGACGGCAAGGAATACAAGGCAATAACAAACATCGGTTTAAGACCGACAATCGGAACAAATATATTTTTATCCGAAACACACATCATAGATTTTTCAAAAGATATTTATGGCGAGGTTATTGAAGTAAATCTCGAAAAATTCATCAGACCCGAAAGACAGTTTGACTCACTCAACGATTTGAAAAATCAGATTAAAAATGATATTTCAATCGCAAAAAAATAAATCTGCAGTCATTCACCGCAAAGGTGTTTTGTCTGCAGATTTTTTTAAAACTGTTAACCTTTTTTCTATTGACAAAAACAGAGACGGTCGGTAAAATGAAAGAAAATATCACAAATGAGGTGTGTTATGTTTAAAGACGTATGTTGGATTGCGCAGAATGAAGCAAAGCTCAGTCCGTGGAAATATGAAGAATATACAGAAGAAAAAGACAAGGCACTCCGTGAAACGGCAAAGGTTGAAAACGGGTCTGCGATGTTCCGTAAAGATTTTGTTTTAAAATCGGACATCGAAAGTGCCGAATTGAAAATCAGCGGTCTCGGTTTTTATGAGGTATGGCTCAATAATAAAAAGCCCGACGAGATGCGTGTTTTTGCACCTGTGCTTTCAGATTACTATAATCTTACACGCTATGATGTTTATGATGTAACCGACCTGCTTATTTCAGGTAAAAATGTCATCTGTGCTGAGCTTGGTGCAGGTTGGTTTGCACCTCTCCCGAAGTGGTGGGGCTGGCAACAGTTCTGGTACGGCAATCCCCGTATGGCGGCACAGCTTTCCGTTACATACAAAGACGGCACAACAGATGTTTTTGAAACTGATGAAACATGGTGTTGTCACGATGGTTGCATAACTTTCAGCGAAATGTTTGATGGTGAAGAATCAGACTTCCGTCTTGTACCGAGCAACTGGAGAGAAAAAGGTTTCGATTATTCCGCATGGAAAAATGCAATAATTGCAGAACCTCCGACGGATAACATCGTTGAGTCTTACGCACCGCCTATCCGTATCTGCAAAGTATTGGAGCCTGTAAAGAGTTGGAAGCTTTCCGAAAATCAGACTATCTACGATTTCGGCGAAAACGGTGCCGCAATCCCGAGAATTAAGGTTAAAGGACACGACGGCGACATGGTTCAGTTCAACCACGCTGAACATATCAACGAAGACGGAACTCTTGATACAAAAAGTCTTCTTGCCGCATTATCCTGCGATAATTTCATTCTCACAGAGGGCGAGGAGCATCTTTGTCAGCCGCGTTTTATCTGGCACGGCTACAGATATATGATGGTGACTTTATCTTCACCCGATATCGAAGTAATTTCAGCTGAAAGCTGTGTTATACATTCCGATGTAAAGACAACAGGTACATTCTCCTGCAGTAACGAAAAGGTAAATCTTCTTCATGAAATGTATGTAAGAACAATGCTTGCTTGTCTTATGGGTGTGCCGATAGACTGTCCGCAGAGAAATGAACGTAAAGCATGGCTTGGTGATGCGCAGATAGTTGCTCAGGCGATGACATACAATTTTGATATGCACAATCTTTATCATTCCTTGCTTGAAGATGTAAGATTAAGCCGTTTGCCGTATAAAGCTATCAACTATATAGCACCTATTCACCTTCAGTTTAACAAGCGTACAACCATTGATTATAACGTTGCATATCAGTCATTTATGACAGCGGTTGACGAGCGTTATTCAGATGTTGACTTGCTTCGTTATCATTATCAGACACTCAAAGAGCATCTTGAATATTACGAAAATCAGCGTCAGGACGGTTTTGTTGATCCTTGCTGGTTCGGCGACTGGTTCTCTGAGGATATGCCCGAGGGAATGAAGAAAGTTGACTTCAGACCGGGTCCCGAAGGACACAGACAGAACCCTCCGTTTTTGGGTACAATGTTCTATTGTCAGCAGTTGAGATTGTCAGCCGATATCGCTGACCGTTTAGGCGAAACAGAAGATGCCGCATATTACCGCAAACTGTGGGAAGTATCACGTGATGCACTCAACAAGCGTTGCCTTGACAGAGAAACAGGCAGATTCGGTTCGGGCGGACAGTTCCTGCAGGCATTTGCGCTTTATGAAAATATTGTTCCTGAGGATTGCCGTGACTTGGTTTTCAAAGAGCTTCTCAATGCACTCGAAGAAAAAGAATACCACCTCTGGTGCGGTATCGTCGGTCACCGTGTTATTTTTGATGTACTCTGTTCATTCGGCAGAGAAGACATTGCGTGGAAAGTCATAACAACAGACGGATACCCCGGCCCGATGTATATGTTGTCAGGCGACCGTACAACTCTTATGGAATCACTTCGTCTGACAGGAAGCGGTTGTCATAATATGTTCGCAGGCCCCGATACACTTTTCTACAAAACTATCTGCGGTATCAACATCAATCGCAGAAATGATATACCTGTCGTGATTGCACCTTATTTCCCCGAAGACCTCGAATGGGCAAAAGCAACTCAGGATCTTAAAGAAGGTACAGTTTCGGTTTCATGGGAAAGAAAAGACGGCAAGGTACTTTGTCAGGTTATAATTCCCGAAGCACTTAAAGCTGAAATAAAACTTCCCGGCAGAGAAGCAGAAGTCGTAAACGGCATAAATAAAACATTTGTTATATAACAAAAAAACACCAAGGATTTTTCAGTCCTTGGTGTTGATTTTATTCCAGTATTTTTCGATTACACTAAAGGTTTCAGCTGACAAATCATGCTCGATTTTACAGGCATCTTCCTTTGCAACCTCTTCGCTTACGCCCATATAAATAAAAAAGTCGGATAAAAGCTTGTGGCGGTCATACATTCTTTTAGCAATTTCCATACCTGAGTCGGTAAGAGTGATAAGTCCGTCATCAGCCATTGTAATATATCCGTGTTCGCGGAGTCTTTTCGTAGCATAGCTGACACTCGGTTTTGTGACATTCATAAACTTTGCAACATCAATTGAACGAATGTAGCCATTTGTTTCTTTCAAAATGAGCATGGTTTCGAGATAATCTTCAGACGATTTCTGTATCTTCACATCAATTACTCCTTGTTTGTGATAGCTTAATTCTATCACAAACAAATTTCTTTTGCAAGTAATCAATCTTTCTTCATTTCATTTATAAATTCAGCAAGTTTGAGTTGCTCTTGCGGATTGAGCTTTTCAAGTGCACTCAGTAAAAACGGTTGTATTTGTTCCTTGTCTTCAGAAAAGAAATCTTTGAGAGAAACTCCGAGTGCGTATTAAAGGTATGATGGCATTTTAAGACACACGCGGTTGCGAGGAAAAGAAGAATGCAAAAAAATAAAAAAATATTAAAAAAGGGTTGACATTATGAGAGATTTCTGTTAAGATAATCAGGCGCCTTGAGAAAAGGGGCTTGAAAAAAGAGAACTTTTCTTAAGAAGAGAAGGCTGAAAAGCCTTGAACGCACCTTGAAAATTAAACAACGACGAAAAGAAGGACCCTGTTGATTGGATGCTTAAAATAGAGCATACAGTAAAACGGAATATGGAGATTGACCATAAAAAAACAATCGTGTACGTCAGTACGAAATGAGCG
>JAFRZS010000151.1 GCA_017442445.1 Clostridia bacterium | reverse complement strand
ATTATAACAACGATCCTTCACAGTATTATCTCGGTGAATTTGAAGCTGACATGTCAGGTGTTATTAAGGATGTTACTGTCGGAGGCAATCTTTATACACCAAATCCGCAGCATGGTGATGTTGACGTAATCTATTCAATTGAAGGATATGCTGATGAAACGGCAGGTGTATTTGTCGGCGGTTCAATGGATTTTACAATCACATACAAATGGGTGGATACTAAAGACCTGTGGAAGCTTTATAAATCCGAAACCGATACAATCAAAAGATTTGATTACGAAGAACTCTATTCAAAAGCTGACGAAAAGGCATGGGAAGATTATGAAACAGCATATCTTAATGCTGCACAGGTACTTTGCGGCGGTGTTGATCAGGAAGGAATAAATGCGGCTAAGGTTCAGCTTGTTGATGCGATAAGAAATCTTAAAACGCTGGTAGAATACGACCTTAACGGCGGGGAATCACAAACAGAAATTGAACCTACTCCCGTCAATATATATTCGAATGTATCGGTAACGGAAGGTGTGCCTTCTTATACATATTCAATTATTTATTCAACCGAATTAAAATCATATGAAGGAATAACAAAATCAGGCTATGCTGCTCGCGGTTGGTCACTGACATCTGACAACAATATTGATTCTGTTTTTGATAATATAATGTTACCCGAAACAGCATCAACAGAGCCTCTGAAGGTATATATGGTTTGGGAGCTCGGAGCCTATACGATTGTATATAATTCTAATACCCCTTCAGGTGCAAACTCAATAGGTGTTACACAGAATCAGGTTTGTCAGTATAATGAGTCATATACTTTCAGCACATGCGGTTACAGTATTGATAACTATACTTTTATGGGATGGAACACTTCTCCGAGCGGTAGCGGAACAATGTATGAACCCCGACAGCATTTTGAAAACCTTACAGCCCCCGGGTCAACCCTGACCTTGTATGCGATATGGAAAGAAAATGCAACAAATGTGATGTTCAATATCAATCTTCCGGGAGATGTTACGGGAACAACAGAAGGCTTTGATAAAACGACCCTTCAGGAACTGAAGGTAGGTTCAGTTATTGATCTTACAAAATCGCCGTACAGATTAAAGGCAGAAGGCTATGAACATATCGGTTGGTCAACACAGGCAACAGCAACTACACCGACATTCACCGATTCGTTTACAGTACCCGGAAATACTACAACACTTTTTGCGGTGTGGCAGAAGAAGACAGCGATGGTTATATATAATCTTGCTAACGGTGCTCTTGTAGGTGACGGATACACTGAAGCTAATTCCGAAATAGCATTCGGAGATGTAATCAAATTACCCACAGCAGAAAATGCTATAAAACCCGGATATACGCTGTTTGGCTGGAGATCAGGCTATGACGGTCAGATTTATAATAATGAATGTGTAATGCCTGACCAAAGCGGAACAATAGTTTTCACAGCTGAATGGGCGCCGAAAACTATTACAATAACACTTCATCACAACAATGATCCGATTGAAGACAAAGTTACGACTGTCAGCGGATTGTATGAAACTGCTATAGCAAGTGACAGCTTCAATACTCCCGAAAGAATGGAAGGTTATACATTTACCGGCTGGTATGTTTTAAGCGACGGAGTATATACCGCATATGAAATTCCGAAAACTTTCCCTGGTTATGATGTTGAATTGTATGCAGGATGGTCTATGGATAAGTTGTCCGAACAGCTTAACAGAATGCCTTCTGATATTGATGAAAACGGAATATATAAAGACGGCACTGTAGTTCCGTATTATAAAGAGCCGGGCAAGTCAATTGCTAAAGAAGCATATGATGTTGCAAACGGAATATATCTTCCGAGCGAAGGCGTACTTTACAAATATTCAGATATAAGTAAGGTGAATGAAGCTACAGCTGCTTTAAAGGCTGCGGTGGATGCACTTGTACCGAATCCGGCTGACTATTCTGTTGTGGACAAATATATTACATATTATTATGAAATGTTACCCGAAAATCAGCGTCCCGAAGAGCTTGAATGCGCTGACAGTCATTCATACGAATACAACGGAGTAATATATCAGGTATCGAAGAATTATTTTACAACAGAAACATTTGATGTATTTAAGAATGCGGTTGATTCTGTAGTTCAGAACAAACCAATGAGCGCACAGTCAGCTGTAGATAAGTATGCTGAAGAACTTATAAATGCATATGAAGGACTTGAGCCTATAGGTGCAGATTATTCAGAGTACGAAAAATATGTAAACGATGCAATTATCCTTAACGGCGACCTCAATGAATTCTATACAGAAGGGACACTTGGTATTCTCTGGTACGAGGAATCAAGCTGGTATGCATTCTTTGAATATGTTTGTATTGCTGAGAGTGAGCTTTTGAAGGGTCAGAATATTTTCTATCAGACAACAGTTGATGATTATGCTGCTCTTCTGGAACAAGTTTTTAATTCTATGATTCTTAATCCGCCTGATTTCTCGGAGTACGATGATAACGGTTACGGCATAAAAGCACTTGATAAATATAATGATCAAAAGGTTTATACCGATACTTACAGAGCAGCAGTATATGAAGCATATATCTTAATAGAAGGCGCAAAAACAAACGGCGAACTTTCAAAGAGATACGATCAGGAAAAGGTAGATGCTTGGATTTCCGAACTTGCTGAATTGCTTAACAAACCCGCTTATCGGAGATACAATATTACTTTCTATATGAATGATACGGAAGGAAATATTTTCAGTACGGATCTTCTTTCATGCATGGCTGAACTCAATGGTTACAATCCGGGAATACCTTCAAGAGACGGATATGAATTTATCGGTTGGTACACCACAGCGGAAGACACTGATGATGAAATAGGTCAGAAGATTGATTTCGAGATAACTACATTAATTATGGGAGCAGCGGACAGAGAGTTATATGCACGCTGGGAAAAGACAGAAATACTTTACACTCTTGATGTTTCTGCAGCAGACTCCAATATATATGTAAAGCTTGATAAAAATTCGGAATCGTCAGAAGGTAACAGATACATAAATGAAGAAGTCCGTTACGGAACAAAGGTAGTACTGAGAGCTGTATCCAACGCAGATAACAGAGAGTTTATGTATTGGAAAGATAACAGAAACAGAATTGTATCCTATGACGAAGTGCTTGAATTCACACTTGAAGCTGACAGATATCTCACAGCTGTATATTCAGAAGCAGAAGAATCAGGATATTACACAGTAGTGTTTGTAGATTCAATTCTTAAAACGGTTATCAGTGAGCAAAAAGTAGCTAAAGGAAAAGATGCAACCGCCCCTGATATCTCAGATGTTTACGGTGAATATACATTCATTAAGTGGAATAAGTCATTTGATAATGTAACAGGTAATATAATAGTAACATCTGTATATGCACTCAGCTCAGAAATCTTCACAATTACAACAGTAATCGGTGAAACAACAACCAAAGAAACATACAGATATAATACACCTGTAATACTGACAATAGCAGACTCAGATATTCCTGAAGGCAAGGTTTTTGCAGGTTGGTCACTTGATAACGGTAAGACAATTTTCTCATATGACAGAGAGTATAAATTCTATGCGTACAAGGATATAACTCTTACCGCAGTGTTCTCTGATAATAAAGCTGAGGCAGAAGCAAGTGTTTCAATAGAAACTGTTATTACTGAAAATAATTCTGAGTCTTACAAGGCTGAGATAATGGTTTCAAGATATCTTCCCGATAACTTTGTATTTGTAAGTTCAGGTGTATTGCTTACAAAGAAAGCAGAGTTCGCAACTGAAGATGCTCTTAATTTTGAATCTCAAACCGAAAATTCAAATAATATTCTGCTTTTCAGAACAGTTGAAAATTCAAACAACGGTCAGTATAAATTAACGGCACTGACATCGTCAGATAACACTCTTTATGTAAGAGGCTTTGTTGTTTACCTTGATACAAATACGAATCAGGTAATTACACTCTATACTGATATAATTGAAGAATATTGCTGATATAAATATAACCCACGGCTCAGCCATGGGTTATATTTTTCTGTATTGGAAACAAATGAAAAAAATCTCAGATTTTAGCTGATTTTTTGTTTACTTGCTACTCGTTTTATGCTATGCTATTTTCAGCATATGTATAAGTATCTTTGAAAGGACTTTGGTTTTATGTTTTCAAAAATCATTTCACTTATTATGACCTTATGTATGTTGATAACATCAGCACCGTTTGCGAATGTTATTGACGGACTTGGCTCTCAGACTGAGGTTGAGAATGTGAACGCGACAGTTTTACCGCAGAATGAATTTATTGTGGCGGAAAATGAAGCTGACAAGTGGGACGGTTCATATTCTGAGCCGTCATGGACAGGCAATTCTACGGCGAAAGTTTATCATATCACAACTGCGGAAGAACTTGCCTGGATAGCTAAGCAGGTTTCCGCAAGCACAAGTACGTCGAGCATGTACAGATTTACCGGATATACCATATTACTGGAAGCTGATATTGATCTTGACGGGCGCGAATGGAGTCCTATCGGCGGAAGAAACAGTATTGGTTCAAACAGTACATCATATTACTTTGACGGTACATTTGATGGTCAGGGACATACTGTAAGCAATATGAAAATTACAGGGTCTTCAGGTAAAAATGCGCATCTCGGTTTGTTCGGACACACAACATCAAAGGTTAAAATCAGCAATCTTGGAATTATAAATCCGCAGATTACGGCTTCAGCTGTTTCGTCAGGTGAAAACATCGGTACAGGTTCACTGATAGGATATGCTGACGGTTCAAGTGTAGAGAAGTGTTTTGTTCGCGGAGGTAAGATTTCAATAGGTAACTACGGACACCGCGGAGGACTTGTCGGAACTTCGGGCGCATCGGCTATAACTATAAAGAATTGTTATGTTCAGGGATTGGAATTTGCTCCGACATATTCAAATTCTTCAATAGGCATGGGAGGTATTCTCGGCTACACCAATAATGCCTCCACGAGCATAAAAAACTGTTATGCAGTCTACTCAGTATCAGATAATTATAACAGTTCAAAAAACGGTAATATTGTAGGGTATATTAATTCAAGTAAAATCACTATGCAGTACTGCTACGGTGCAACAGATAATCCGTCTGCGGTGAATTATCTTATCGGTAACAAGACGACATTGTCAGGCTCAACTTATACAGGCTCTGAAAGAGTAACATCAAGTGTCCTTAAAACCTATGCAGATACTGAAACTACCCGCCTTAATTCAGCAGGTCAGGTTTATTACAAGGATAATATAAATAAGAATAACGGTTTCCCTGTCTTTGCAAATGAATATGTTGCTGACGTTGAGGTTGAGAACAAGGTCAGGGAAGCAGAAGCTATGCTTGATACATCAAAGTATGTCTATTATGCTGCGATAATGAAGCATAATCCTGATTATTTCCCGGCACTTCAGGCAGCGATTGAACAGGGTTATAAATATCTTGAAGATACGTCATCGGTTGACAAGCAGGTTTGCCTTGCCGCTTTGCAGACGGCTATGGATGCAATAACGGAAGCCGAAAGTACCTATGCAAAAAATCCTGAAGCATACAAGCCTGTGATTAGTATTTCCGCACCTAAGACATCATATATATTTGATGGAGAATTCGGTGCGGGTGATGTTGCTTCAATCGTTTCAAACTATATGCTGAATCCGCACAGTCTTATTGCTGACAAAGGTCTTGAATTGTCTTTTACTGACATGACAACGACCGTAGTTGAAAATGAAACTTTATATTATTACAACTATAGAATTTCAGGCGGTATTCCGTCTGATACAACAGGAAGATTTGATATCAGATATAACGCGGAAGGTTTTGCTAACGGTCAGACGGCAACAGCGACAGAAACTGCGAAATGCTTTGCTTTGAAAGCTCCCGGCGGAGAGTATTCTGCTAATTTAACATGGATGCTTGAATATTCAGCAAAAGATTTGTTCGGAAGTAAAATAGGTACAGCTGAACTTTATTTCATACTTAATGTTTCGGGACTTCACGGATTTGCAACAGATTTAAAATCGGTTATATACGATAAAAATGACAGCAGCTCAAAATACTTTGGAAGAGAGTACGATAAATACAGCAAGGCTACTCCTAACGGTATTTTCTATGCAGATAAAAATACCGATAATATACTTGCGCAAATTTCAGGCATTTTAGGAGAAAACTCAATTAAATTTAATTTTTATGATCAGGTTGATTTTGATGATAATGAAGAAGATTATCAGGTATCAGAAATTGTAACTGTATCAGCCAATCGCGTTCCCGATCCTGCAAGTGAGGAT
>JAFRZS010000150.1 GCA_017442445.1 Clostridia bacterium | reverse complement strand
GTTCAATACCGTAGGGTACCTGAATCATGCCCTGACCGTCACGGTCTGCACCTGTTGTGATTTCTTCATATCTTTCATCTGTAAGATATGTGGGCATTTTGAGTTCTTTTCTCTTTACAATGCCCATTAATGCGGCAATTGTCTTAACATAGCTGTCACTTGTCCAGCTGTAGTTTACTGTGCCGTGGTCTGTGATTGCAAGTGCATCATAACCTAAAGCATAGTGAATTTCAATTGTTTCATTCACATTCAATTTTCCGTCACTTGCCCATGTATGACAGTGAAGGTTTGCCTTGTAGTTGATTTTTTCGTCTGTGTTCCAATTAACGTTCTTGTAGGGGTTTGAAATTGTAAAATCTACCTCTGCAGCTGCATATGTCATTGTCGGTAAAATTGCTGTTGCAAGAACGATAATACCGAAAACAACTGCTGCGATTCTCTTAAACGTATTCATTGTTTCCACTCCTTTTTTTAATATTTTTATTTGCAGAATAATTATATCACACCAAAATTTGCTTGTAAACAACTAATAAAAATTTCGGCAATATGCTGATTTTTCTTTCTTCTTATTTGTCTAAAATGCAATATAGCCGACACCTGTGTGTCGGCTATATCTTTTAAACAAAGTACATTTTATAAATGTTTATGATTATTTTTGCTATTTTCTTGAGTATCTCAAATATCTCTTTAATCCATGCAAAAATATCGTTTTCTTCTTCTGATTCATCAGGCCATTCACTTTCGGGAATTTCCTCGCCCTGAGTTGTGTCCTTCTGAATTGCAAAAGAGTCAACGCAGGTTGTTTCGTCACCGTCAACGATGTATGCATTGAAATACAAAACTCCGTCAACTATCTGAATTGCCGAGAACATTGAATTGTAAGCGTCATAAATTTTATCAGCTCTGGGGAAGTAATCGTCAGTTACATCCTCACCCTTTGTCTGATAATACTTGACACCGCAACAGCCTGAAATTTCATATGTTGTGCCTACAGGTTCAACAAGTGTTTTGTATGCCTCGCCGTTATATGAAAGATATGTTATCTTTTCGTCAACAACCTCGTTATTTTTTATTGACTTTGTTCTGAGGTAAACGTGGTCATGTCCCTGTAAAACAAGGTCAATATCAAGCTCGGGCATGAGTGCCGATAATTCCTCACGCATCGCAACAACTTCGCCGTCTTTATAATGAGAACCGTTTGAATAAATAGCCTTGTGAAGTGATACAATTTTCCATTCAGCATCGGAATTTTTCATATCGTTTTTAAGCCATTCAATCTGCTCATCACTAAGACTGTCATCGTCTGCGATATCGTTTGTATTGAGTACCGCAATATGAAGATTATTGTAGTCAAATGAATAGTATGTTCCGCTGATGTGATCTTGTTCAGGTACATTCGGCAATACGAAATTTGACGCTATTGTGTAATCGTCCATACCTTCGTGGTTACCTGCTGTCGGCATGAGATAGGTATTTCTGAGTTCTTCGGGAATATCAAAAATATGCTGCCACATATCGTTGTTGCTTCCGTGGTCTGAGATGTCACCCGTATTCATAATGAATGCTGCTTCGGGATAAAGCTTTAACGCCTGTTCAATAGTATTTGCCCAGCCTTTTTCGTACTGGTCTGCTGTCATGGCCTGTGGGTCAGCCATGTGGAAGAAGGTTACATTGTCACTTCCGTCAGCTGTTTTCAGAGTTCTCCACTCACTCCACCAGCCTCTGTCAGAATTACCTACACGGTATTTGTAAGTTACTCCGGGTTTTAAGTTTGTAAGCTTCACTGTGTGCTGATACATTTTGAAATTATGTTCAAAAATTCCGATAAAACCGAGGTCAACACCGGGATAATATCTGTCAACCAATTTTTCTTCGGTTTTGATTGTGCCTGTGAAGGCTGAATTTTCACCTTCATAAATTTCTATGTCGGTATCTTTGAGTGTTGATTTTGAGAACCAATTGATATTTGCGCTTGTGCTGTTGTCGCCCAATGTTGCGTTTATCATTGTCGGCAAACGGAAGTTTTCCTGAGAAACCTCCATTGTTTCTGCCTGATTATTTGTGTAGTAGGAAACACCGTAGTCACCCTTGTACTGCGGATTGGTGTCTGTTGATAAATCATTGATGTAGAAAAGTAATTCTTCACCGATTATTTCATCCTGACTCTTTGTCCAGTATGCCTGAATTGCAAGTTCGTCAAGTATATCAAACAGACTGTCATACGGTAAAATTCCGAAGCCGAAAACTGTGTCAACAAGATTTCCGTATGTGAAATCGTTTCTCAGGAATTTTGACAGAAGATTGTTAAGACATTCTGCCGCATTTTGACTGGGTTTGCTGTCGTTGTAGAATTTATCTGCTCTGATTTCAAGCTTATCAAGAATAATTGAGTAAAGAATATCATTGTAAACCGCGTCAACTATTGTGTTGAATAAACCTCTTGTTACATCTGTGTCTTTGAGGTGTTCTCTCGCATCATTCATAAATGCGTTGTTTTCTGAATCTTCATTACCCGTATAGAAATAATAAACCGCAGAAAAAGCAAGATCCTCTATTGTTCCGGGTTTATCGGGATTACCGATTCCCACCTCATCATAAAGTGCATCGCAGGGAATATCCGATATCTGATAGTTTATAATTTTTTCAATCGCAGGTTCGAGCGCTTCCCATAATGCATCGGGATTTTCAAGATAAAGTGTTTCAATCTGATTGCACAAATCTTCAACAAACCACATGATGTTTTCTGCAGAAAGTACGCTGTAACCGTTTACATAAATACCGTCTTTTATATAGGGAGATAAGAAATCTGCAAGAATTTTCTGAAGGTCAATGTCCATTGTTTTCAGATACTCAAGAATACCGCCCTCGGCATTGATATCTTCCATCATCGGAATAAGATATCTGTAAACCATATTCTTGACAAAGCCCAATGCTGACGGTGCCCATTCGCCGTTTTCGTTGAGTCCTCCGCCGAAGTAGATTGCAAAGGATTCTCTTTTGAATTCGCCCTGAGCATAAGCTTTTCCGTTGTGGACATACTGTGCTGCCGCATCAAAATCCACTTCGTCATAATCCATCCTGCACTCGCCGTTTTCGTAGAGTGTGAGTGTGGATTCTCTGTATCTGTTGGGGAAAGATGTAAGTCCGCCTGCTTCTGCATCGTAAAGCACATTACCGTCATCGCTTACCATTTTTGCAACGTCTGTCTGATGAAGATGTCCCGTGAATGCAAAGTGAATATTATGGTCTGCAAAATATTCCGAAGCTTCTTCGTAATTGTTAAGGATAAATGCTTTTATTGTTGACGGCTGACACTCAACGTGTTCTGCTATCGGGTGATGAAGCAAAACCATGTTAGCCTTGCCTTCAGCTGTTGCTTTATCAGCTTTTTCACCTATCCATTCAAGACATTCGCGTGATATTTCACCCTCTGTGAAGGATTCGGGTTCGTCGAAGCTGTAAATATTACTGTCAATAACTATAAGCTGAGTTTTATCGTCAAGGTCAACCGTGAATGTCATAGCATTGAGTTTTTCTTCAACAACAGCTTCACCGTTTACAAAGCTTACACCGTAGAAATCTGTTGCAAGGTCAAAACCGAGATTATAATAAACCTCACAGAATTCGTCTGCTTTGATTGTTCTTGCAGGTTCTTCAACATTATTGATATACTGTGTTGCTTTTGTGGAATTTATATCGTGATTACCGGGTGTTACGATAACCTGTATTCCGCTGTCAATTTCAAAGTTTTCAAGTATCTTTGCAAGTTCTGTATGTGCAAGATATTCGCCGTCTTTTGTAAGGTCACCGGGTACGATGATATAATTCATTCCCTTTTCTTCCGCTCTTACCTTAAAGGTTTCAAGCGCTGTGAGAATGATATCCTCGCACTCCTCATATTCTTTGCTGTCATACTTTGATTTTTCTGTCCAGCTTTCCGTCTTGTTTCCGCTCTCATCAACATAAAGCTCCTCGGGATAATAATGAAGATCGGAAAAAATTCCGAAGCTTATTTCGTTTACGGCTTTACCGTTGGGATTTTCAGCATAAGCTCCGACAGCGACAGATAAAAGTACCATCACCACTGATAAAAGAATGCTGATAAATTTCTTTGCTAACTTCATCTTCTACCTCCAAAATTATATAATCAGCTCATTATACAACTTTAATCCATATTTTTCAAGCACTATCAATCACAGCGTTTTTGCATTATATTTTTTATGGTATATAAAATCGTAAAGTTAATTATAGACAACACTATTGCAGAAATTACGACATACAAAGATAAAAAGTTATTCAATAACCCAATAAAGACATATGTTATTACTAAATTTATTACTGTGCAAAAATAAATATATTTTTTATTTCTCAGCTTTTCAAATATCCACATCAAAATAAATTCAGCAACAGACAACAATAAAATTTCTATCCTAAAGCATCTTGCAATTGCATTATAAATTTTTCCAACTAAATAAAATACACTTCTTGTATTTTCCACCCTGTCATTAAGCGGATACATCTTCGAAATATCTTCTTCTGTAATTCCTTTTAGCTTTTGAATATTTTCCCCCTTACTCATTGAAATGTACCATTGACCATCTTCGTTAACAACCCCATAAAAACAAACATATTCTTTGCCGTTAAAGGTCAAGAATGGTCTGTATAAATTCTTCCATGTTTTATCATTTTTGATTATTATATCTCCTTTGCTAAAATCAACTCCGTTATCACTCACGCAATAAAAAATTTCTTGCTTATCAGAATTATCTATATAGGACATATAGTATTTACCATTGTATTCTGTCACCGAGCCATGCCATATATCAATATCTTCTTTTTTAGAATCTATACTGCATTTTATCGGTTTTGACCAAGAAAAACCATCTTTGCTCTCCTGATATACTATCGTACCCTGTGTATCATATGTGGCAAAACCTATTGACCACATACAATATTTATTTTCCTTCCATATTACAGTCGGAGATAAATATTTAATTGTATCCATCACTTCAAAATCGCTCCAACTGATTCCATCATTTGAATATTTTCTAAAAAGTGTCAAACTTTCACCGTCACCACCTAAATTTTTTGAAAGTCTGCCAAGATACCACACTTCAATACGTTTTAAATCTTCTCTGTAAACAATATGAGGATCTTTGAGTTCATCACAGCCCGTTTCTTCATTGTCCGCAATAGGATTCGCTAAACTCTTTGGTGTTTCCCAATACAGCAAATCGTTTGATACTGCTATACAAGGGTTTTCTTCCTGTCCGTTTCTATACGGATACGGACTATATGCCATCCAATAACGATAACCATTCCACTTGTTACCAAAATCATAGAAAGACGGATGTGTCGGCTGATTTTTTCCTGCCAAATATGTCTCAATATTTAACCTAACTCTGCCTAAACTGACATCATCCGTGTACCCGACTGTCAATGATGCGAACACAAATGCAGAGCATAAGAGTGCTACTGCTAAAATAACGCCTATTTTTCCTAATAATTTTTTCATTTTATATTTCCTCTCTTTTTAATAAACTCTATATAATTTAACCAACAAACACTGTCGCAACCGACCATGCATCTATCGTCGGCAGGGTTACAATGTAGTCCTCTCCGTCTTTTTTGAAATCAAGCTCACATCTTCCGTTGTACTGACTTTCAAAAGTAAATTTTTCACCGACGGGATTTCTTATAATAATCTTCGTTTCTTCGTTTTTACCGATTGTGCAGTTTATCACTGATACGCAGACTGTTTTTTCCTGAGAATTTTTCCTCGGCAAAATAACTGCCTGAACACTATCGTCAATTCTTGCGGGTAATGCGTTACCGCTTATGTAATCTGCAATATCAAGAATACGGTTTCTGATATAGGTCGGCACAACTCCTTTCCACGGACAGTTACATAATACCGCCCACTTTTTGCCCTTGTTAGTTGTCACTATCAAATCGGCAACGCCAACCGTTTTACCTGAAATATCCGAATAGACACTAAGAATTTCTGTATCGTCTGAATGAGATTGAGCCAAGCAAACCGTTGACCTTCCCGGTGTAAAGAAGCTTGACTGATACCAATTTCTGTGTGTCGGTTTTGTCGGATGTTCAGAAAAAATCTGTTTTAAACCCAAGGCATAAAGTTGGTCAGCTTCACTTATTTCAATGCCCATATCGTAGCCTCTGTCTTTGAGCATTTTAATTGTTTCGCCGTCTGTGATAACATTTTTATCCAAAAGATATTCTATATCCTCGTTCTTAAGACCTCTGACATTTTCAGGGTGCAGAACTATAATTGAGTCCTCGTTTTTGTCAAAAGAAATCGGAAATCCGTCACGCGCCCACGCCATAATTTCGCGGTGATTGAGTTGTTTTAAATCGTTTATATTTTCATAAGGTAACAACTTTTTGAAACGCGCCTTATCAGATGCAAAATATCTTATTCCGCCCTGATAAGTGTTCATATTTATCTCAGACAAATGCTCCCAATATGCGCGTTGCTCCGAAAACAGTCTGAATGCTTTTTTATAAAAGCTTTTGTCTTCGGTATTGTCCATAATCATTGAGTAGCTCATATCCGTTGCGCCGTAAGAAAAATACAGAGAACTTTCAAAAGCTGTACCTCCCGGTGTTTTTCCGAATGCCGTAAAATGAATATTCTCAATTTCGGGGGCTATATGTTTTACATAGTCAGGCAAGGTTGAATTCTGTACAGATATGTCGAGTGCCTTGCCGAGCATTAAATTCGGATTGTGGTCATTATACGCACCGCCACCGGGTCTCGACCATGGCGCTTCACCTGTCACCTCTTTCATCGCATCAAAGATGTGATTGAAATTATAAGCATAATACGCACCGTAAGGCCCGTGCTGATGCCCCATTTTTGTTGAGGGTGAAATTTTTCTGAACATTTCGCCGACCTCAAGCACGATTTCTCTTAACCCCTGACGGATAAAATTCATCCATTCCTCGCGCCATTTCATATCGCCGAAAAGAATTTCATTATACAATTCATCACGAGTAAACGAGGTATTGTTTTCGGAGTTGAATTTCGCAATACAATCATCACAGAAGCAACCGAAATCAACAGGTGAATGATTCTGCATACTGAAATCATCGTCAAACCAGAATCTCTCGGGTTTGATTTCAGCATACATTGTCAGCTGGTCAAGTATGTATTTTCTGTAATGCTTTCCTCTGAAGCAAAAGCAATACTCAGCAACAGTGCCGTCAGCACCAACCATTTTTTCAACAGGTGAGTCTTCGTAATTCACACCGTCAAAACCGTATATATAATGCCTGTGCCCATGTCCTATTATGTTGCTTATCTGCATTGAAACATCTATACCGTTTGCACGGAATTTATCGGCGGCTTTTTTCAGAAACTCCGCATATTTTTTATGCTCGTCAAGTGTCGGGAATCCGTATGGAGTGCCCAACCAAACTTCATCACAGGATCCGGGGTTTGATTTGATTATGTCAATATAATCGTCAATATAGCTATCGTTTCTGACATTTTCAAACGAACCCAATCTCTGCATCAGCTTCATAACAACACCGCCTTTCAAAACATTTTATCATTACCAAATATCCGTGTCAACCTTTGGTCCCGTAGTTTATATTCTTCTATCATTCACACCCTTAACATTTGCGTAGCAAATACATCACTTAGCCGGAGGCTAAATATCACTCGTCGCAAGACGAATATCACATCGGCTACGCCGATATATCACTGCAAAGCCATCGTTTTGCACTTTGCGTTTTGCGTTTTGTACTTTTGCAATACCGTATCTTGTCTTTTAATTGCATTTTGATATCATGATATCATGATATCAAAATAGCAAAGAAAGATTTTTAATATATCCAACGGAAAGACTGGCGGATAATATCCGCCCCTACGGTTTGCGGTGTTTATTAAAGCTACTGTAATTGGGTGCGGGAAGCGAAACGCTTCCCCTACGAAAAGGTTTTTACTTACCTATAACATTTGCGTAGCAAATATATCACTTAGCCGAAGGCTAAATATCACTCGTCGCAAGACGAATATCACATCGGCTTAGCCGTATATCACTGCAAAGCCATCGGCTTTGCTTTGTCCTCCCTTCATTCTGCATTCAAAAAGGGGATTGTTCCGATGAACAATCCCCTTTTTATTATATTTCAGTTTTGATTACTGAATTTGTGTTGTGAGATTCAAACATAGCTTCCATGAGCTTGAATGAACGTCTGAGCTGATCGTGAGTAATCAACTGTTCTTCCTTGCCCTCGATAGCAGCAAAAACGTTTGTATAAAACTCAGTTATGTCAGATTTTACTTCGGGTAACGGATACTCCTTGATGCTTCCGTCATTTCTGGGTGCCATTGTCTTTGTAAGACCTACACCAGCAACAACAGGTACTGCATCTTTATCTGCCCAATCCTCAACCATAACCATCTTACCATCAAGTTTCCAGCCTGTCATTGCAGAGCCGTTTTCTGCAAGCATATACCATCTGGGCAATTCAATAAAGTTGTTTGTACCGACCTCAACATGCCATTCTGTTCCGTCATCAAATACAGCAAGAAGCTTGAAACCGTCGTCAACTTCTTCGTTTGAAACGTTTGTAAGTCTGTTATAAACAGAAACTAATTTTCTGTCTCCCATCATCATAAGCATCTGGTCAACAAGGTGAATACCCCAGTCAAATACCATTCCGCCGCCGTGAGCTTTTTTGTTTCTCCAGTCACCCGGAATACCTCTTGAACCGTGAACACGGGATTCAATCTGGAATACCTTTCCGAGTAAATTATCATCAAAAATCTTTTTCATTGTAAGGTAGTCGGGGTCCCAACGCCTGTTCTGACCGACTGTGAAAAGCTTACCGTACTTTTCAGATGCGGCAATCATTTCCTCAAGCTCAGCATAATTCATAGCAACAGGCTTTTCGCATACAACATGTTTGCCGTGTGCCATAGCATCAATAGCAATTTCTTTATGTACATCGTTAGGAGTTGCAACAACAACTATATCAACCTTGTCATCGTTCAACAACTCTTCTCTTGAAGCATAAGTCCTGATGCCATTTTCTTTTGCATATTCAACTCTTGCCTCTGCAATATCATAAATGCCGATGATTTCAGCATCATCTCTCTGTGCAATCCACCAACGATGACAGTTACCCTGTCCGCCGAAACCTATAATACCTATACCGTACTTTTTATCTGCCATTTAGACCAACCACCTTTTACCTTAAAGGAAAACCAAAAATTCATTTTACAATCAGGTGAGGGCGACGCCCTCCCTTAACATTTGCGTAGCAAATATATCACATCGGCATAGCCGATATTTCATATTGCGAAGCAATATTTCACCTGACCGCAGGTCAGATTTCATTGAAAAATCACAAAGTGATTTTTCTTATACCCACCACATTTCTGAAAGTCCCTGTTTTACAAGAACTTCCTGTAAGAATGTAACAGCCTTTGTAAGACCTTCGTCCTGACTCATGAGTGAATCTTCATGCTCAATGCTGATAGCATAATCATAACCAACCATTCTGAGGTTGCTGATGATGTCTTTCCAGTAGCAATAATCGTTGCCGTAGCCAACGCTTCTGAAAATCCATGAACGGTTGATTTCATCACCGTAGGGTTTTGTATCAAGAACACCGTTAACAGCATTGTTATACTTATCAATCTTTGTATCTTTTGCGTGGAAATGGAAAATAGCATCGCCCAATTTTCTGATACTTGCAACAGGATCAATACCCTGCCAGATAAGGTGGCTGGGATCGAAGTTAGCACCGATTTCGGGACCTACTGCTTCACGCATACGAAGTAATGTTTCTGTATTGTAAACTGCAAAGCCGGGATGCATTTCAAATGCAATCTTATGTACATTATGTGCCTTTGCAAACTTAACAGTTTCCTTCCAGTAAGGAATAAGAACCTCGTTCCACTGATACTCTAAAATCTCGCCAAAATCATTCGGCCAGGGGCAAGTTACCCAGTTGGGATACTTTGCAGTATCGCAGTCACCGGGACAGCCTGAGAATGTGTTGATAACCTCAACGCCGAGCTTTTCAGCAAGTAAGATTGTGTTTTTGATTGTCTTATCAAACTCTGCTGCGATTTCCTTGTTCGGATGAACCGGGTTACCG
>JAFRZS010000149.1 GCA_017442445.1 Clostridia bacterium | reverse complement strand
GTAAAATGGGTGATGAGGCAACAATTCTTCATGCAGAAATTTTAGATAAAGACGGAAATTTCTATACGGAAAATCTCAGAGATGCAGAAGAAAAAATCGTATTCATCTGTGACGGTAAGATGCACACATACAAACCGAAAACATCTTTTCAGGGTTTCAGATATATCAGTCTTGTGAACTGGCCCGATGAAGTTGACCTTTCAAATTTTACTGCAATAGTTGTTCATTCAGACATAAAAAGAACAGGTTATTTTGAGTGTTCTGATGCTATGGTTAATCAGCTTTATCAGAATGTTATCTGGGGACAGAAAGGCAATTTCTTAGATGTACCTACCGATTGCCCACAAAGAGATGAAAGACTCGGTTGGACAGGTGATGCCCAGGTGTTCTGCAGAACTGCTACATATAACTTTGATACAGAAAAGTTTTTTACAAAATGGCTTGTGGATTTAGCGCTTGACCAGAAAGAAGACGGAAGAGTGCCGCATATTATTCCCGATTGCATTGATGTAAAGTACGGTTCAGCCGCTTGGGGAGATGCTGCAACGATTGTGCCGTGGCAGGTTTATTTGACATACGGCAACAAGGATGTTCTTGAGGCTCAGTTTGAGTCAATGAAAAAATGGATTGAATATATAAAATCGCTTTCTGAAAATTATATCTGGTGCAAGGGTGATCATTTCGGTGATTGGTTAGCTCTTGATGTTCCCTTTGGCACATATGTCGGCGCAACGGATAAAAAATTGATAGCAACTGCATTTTTTGCTTATTCAACATCTCTTGTCATAAAAGCGGGAAAAGTAATCGGTGAAGATGTTTCCGAATACGAAAAGCTTTATGAAAACATCGTAAAAGCATATCAGACAGAGTATCTCAATGATGACGGCACTTTGAAAAATATGACACAAACAGGTTGTTTGCTGACAGTATATTTTGATCTTTACACAAACAAGCAAAATGTAGTAAAACAACTTGCAGAGGATATAAAATGCTGCGGTCATCTCAAAACAGGATTTGTCGGTACGCCGTATATTGCTCATGTTTTGTCGGATAACGGATATGTTGAGTTAGCTTATGACCTTTTATTGAGAACCGAATATCCCTCATGGCTTTATCCCATAACCAAGGGCGCAACTACAATATGGGAGCATTGGGACGGCATAAAACCTGACGGCGAATTGTGGAGTAAAAATATGAACTCCTTTAACCATTATGCCTATGGCGCTATAGCCGATTGGTTATACGGAAAAATGTGCGGTATAAATACCTGTGAAGAAAAACCCGGATTTAAACACATCATTTTTAAACCCTGCACAGACAGCAGACTGAGTTTCGCAAAAGCTTCAATCGAAACACGAAAAGGATTGGTTTCAGCTTCGTGGAAAACAGAAAATAATAAGACTTCATACACTGTAACTGTTCCTGAAAACTGCACCGCAACAGTATTGTGGGAAGGTAATGAATATGAAATAACAAAAGGCGGAACATATACATATTGATTTTAAAAAGCTCACTGAATAAAACACAGTGAGCTTTCAAAATGGAGTGATTTGATGATAAATATTTCTGAATGGTTAAAAGATTTTTTAAATGCACTTGACGAAACCTTTTCAGACCGTGTGTGGTTTGTCGGTTTGCAGGGAAGCTACGGACGGGGAGAAGCAACCGATTCAAGCGATATTGATACTGTTGTCATTCTTGATGAATTTAATACAGAGGATATTGTAACTTACGATAAGATGCTTAATCGCTTAGAACATAGGGAACTCGTCTGCGGTTTTATATCGGGCAAAAAAGAAATTTATAATTGGGAAACAGCAGACCTTTTTCAGTTTTATTATGATACAAAAGCAATAAAGGGAAGTCTTGATGAATTAAAACCTGTGCTTGATGTTGACAGGGCGGTTAAAATCGGCGTGTGTAATATTTATCACGGCTGTGTTCATAATATGCTTCACGAAAAGAGTGAGGAAATTCTCAAAAGCTTGTATAAATCTGCATCGTTTGTCCTTCAGGCGATGTTGTTTAAAAGGACAGGAAAATATATAAGCTTTCTGACAGAACTTGCAGAGCTTTTATCACCTGACGAAAAAATTATTCTTGAAAATTTTCTGAAAATAAAAAACGGTGAGAAAACCGATTTTGATTCGATGTCCCGAAAATTATTTGAGTGGTCTAGAAGTTATTTTTAATTCAATGACACGAAAAGTATCGTATGTGTTACGCAAATATGCTTTATATTTTTTATTTTTTCTGTTATCTTATTTTTAAGATTTTGAAACAGAAAGGTGTAAAAAATGAAAGTGAAAAAAATGTTTTTTAAAGGCGGGGTGTTTATTGTTTTGTTTATTGTCTGGACAATACTTATACAGACAGTAAACGTCCGAAATGTCGGAATAAATTCGAGTGCGGTAGGTTTTGCAGATTTTAATGTGTATTTTCATTCGCTGACAGGAGTTAATATGGCACTCTATAATATTACGGATTGGTTGGGTCTTGTGCCGGTTTTTATATGCATGATTTTTGGAGTTTTCGGTTTTGTTCAGTTTATAAAAAGAAAGAGTCTGTTTAAAGTCGATACGGATATTATATTTTTAGGAATTTATTATATCGTTGTGATATTTTCATATTTGATTTTTGAAATGATTCCGATAAATTACAGACCGATTTTTATAAACGGTTTTGCAGAAGCTTCATATCCGTCATCAACAACCTTGCTTGTTCTGAGTGTTATGCCGACACTTGTTTTTCAGGCTGAAATTAGGATAAAAAAATATAAAAAAATTATAAAATTTATTACGGTTTTATTTTCAGTTTCTATGGTAGTTGGAAGACTTCTTTCGGGAGTACATTGGTTT
>JAFRZS010000148.1 GCA_017442445.1 Clostridia bacterium | reverse complement strand
TGGAACGGTACAATCAAAGTACCTGAAAACGACGGTACAAACTACTATATCTATACTGCAGAAGAACTTGCATGGGTAGCATACTTTGTTTCATTTGCAACAGCAAATACATTTGAAGGCAAGACTGTTTACCTTATGAGGGATCTTGATCTCAACGGCAGTGAATTTGATTGGTTCCCGATCGGTGGTCGCACAAACGTAGGTGCGGTATCAACCTCAAACTACTTCAGAGGTACATTTGAAGGTAACCACCATAAGATTACAAATCTTAAGATAACGAAAGATACATTGTATTTAACAGGTTTGTTCGGATATGTTTACGGTAAATCCGCTACTGTTACTGCAGTAATCAGAAACTTAGGAATTATTGAACCTGAAATCAATGTCAATCAGGCGGCTGCGGCTAACTATGGTGTAGCTGCATTGGCAGGTGAAGCAATCTACGCAACATTTGAACACTGCTTCGTCCGCGACGGTAGTGTAACAGGTACATACCGTGTCGGTGGTCTCGTCGGTTCGGTAAATTCATATGTTTCAACATTCAGAAACTGTTATGTACAGGGTGTAGATGTTGAATCAACAGGTGTAAATGCAAGCTATTGTTCAGCAGGTGCTCTTGTAGGCTTCATTGCTGCAGCATCTGTATTTGAAAATTGTTACACCGCCGCAACAACAAAGGTCGGCGTTGCAACAACATACAAGGGCGGACTTATAGGTCAGTCAACAGTAGCAAATACAATCAACAATTCATTTGTTGAAAATGATGCACTTTACGGCTCAATTTCAACTGCTTCAACAATTAACTATCCCACTACAGCGGTTGCACAGGGTCAGATCAAGACTTTGGTAGCAACACTCGGTTCAGAATATGCATATCCCAACAACGCTCAGCACAATAACGGTTATCCCGTATTTGCTTGTGAAGCTGTTGAAGTAATTCTCAGAACTGCATACCGTTCAGAGCTTGACTCAGAACGCGAAAAATACAAGGATATGATCTCAGCAGCTTGCCCGACAGAATATGCTTCATATCTTGAAGTATTGAATCAGGCAAAAGCTATGGTAGAAGACGATGTTATATCATCTGATGAAGATCAGCAGGCTATGGCAGATGCATTGAAAGCTGCTGCCGAAGCACTTGCAAAAGTATATAACAAGTCAAACAACGTAGTAATTCCCTGGGACGGTGTTACAGAGACCGAACCTGAAAATGACGGAACAAACTACTATATCTACAGAGCAGAAGAACTTGCATGGGTTTCTTCTTATGTAGCTGCAGCAGCAGACGCTGAACACAGATTTACAGGTAAAACAATATATGTAATGAAAGACCTTGACCTTGGTGGTCTTAACGGTGCAAACTGGACACCCATCGGCGGTCGTGATGCAAAGGGTCTTTGGAGCGCATCATACTACTTCGACGGTTTGTTTGAAGGTCAGGGACACCTTATCAAGAACCTCTATGTAAATACAAATCAGTATCAGGCAGGTTTGTTCGGCTATACGTATATCAATACAAAGATCAGAGAAATCGGTATCGTAAATCCGCAGGTTATTGCTAACCCCACAACTGCAAGCGGATCAGGCAACTACTCTGCAACTGCTTTGGTAGCATTCGGTTACGGCACAGAAATTGAGGCTTGTTTCGTAAGAGGCGGTTCAATTTCAACAAACGGAATGATCAGTGCGGCAGGTATCCTCGGTACAGATTATTCATCAAGTGCTTCATATTTTGCAACAGTAACAGACTGTTACGTTGAGGGCACTGAAATTACTAATACTTATGCAAGCGGTGCAGCAGGTGGTATCGCAGGTTACATTTCATTGTCAGTAACTAAATTTACAAACTGTTATTCAACTGCAAAATGTGACAGAGGTCATACAACTGATTATGCAGGTGCTATCATCGGTTGGGCAGCAAATGTAGCGATTGTTACAAACTGTTACGGTGCAAGTGACATTGAAGGCAACGAAGCTGATTCACTTGTCGGTCACGCAGGATATCAGACAGGTATTTCAGGTGGCGGTATGGTTTCTGTAGCAGATTTCAAGGCAGAGGGTGCTTCTGCATACCTCGGCA
Source organism: Clostridia bacterium (assembly GCA_017442445.1). Taxonomy (GTDB): domain Bacteria; phylum Bacillota; class Clostridia; order Oscillospirales; family Acutalibacteraceae; genus RGIG2945. The sequence continues at coordinate 2,253 of JAFRZS010000148.1, read as the reverse complement.
CAAACTATGCAGACGACGTTAACCCTGCAATCAACAATAATTTCCCGATTCTTTATTGGGAAGATCCCGAAAAGAATCTCAGAGACCTCTATGAGTATGAATTGAAATCCGAAAGAATGGATGCAATCAATGCTCCGCTTATCTCTGCAGTATTCTCAACAGAATATGCTGAATATCTGACAGCATTGGAAGAAGCAAAGAAGATTGTAAAGGATAATGATACAATTGATCCGATAGCTGATATCAATACAGCTTATGACAGATTAGTTGAAATCAAATCAGATCTTTTCAGCAAGTACAATCATTCACTTGATGTAACACTTCCATGGAACGGCACAGCTTATATTGACGGTGAATTGGCAGAACCTGACACAGATCCTGACGATGCCAATACATATCTCATTTACAGAGCAGAAGAACTTGCCTGGGTTTCTTACTATGTAAGTCTTAAAAACACACTTTCAGGCAAGACAGTCAAGTTGATGAAGGATATCAATCTTGAACGCACTTATGTAGATGAAAACGGAGAAACAAAGAGATATAATTGGACTCCTATCGGTGCTCGTAGTGCTGACGGCACAGTATCTGCAGATTATTACTTCAGAGGTACATTTGACGGACAGCACAAGAAGATTTACGGACTTTATATTGAAACTGATAAAGTTGCAACAGGTTTGTTTGGTTACATTTTAGGTACATCGGGTGCTTATGTAAATATTAAGAACTTCGGTGTTGTAAATCCTGAAATCAAGGCAACATTAGCAGCAACAACAAACGACGGTATCGGTGTAATCTCAGGCGATGTAGGTTATGTAAACTTTGAACACATATTCGTACGCGGTGGTAGTGTTGAATCAACATACCGCGCATCAGGTTTTGTCGGTGCAGTTGCAAGCAGTAAGGGTAATATTAAGATGACAAACTGTTATGTTCAGGGAACAACAGTTCGCGCAACAGGCACAGCAGATGCAACAGCAACTGCAGGCGGTCTTATTTCAACAAACCGCACTGACGCAACAATAATCACAAATTGTTATTCAAGTGCAAAACTGACATCAGATTACAGTCAGAATAATGTAGGCGGTATTGTAGCACATGCAAACAATACTATAACAATCACAAATTCGTATTCAGAGGGCTATGCGCTCTACGGCGAATCACCTAAAGTTCCTACAGCGAACGGCGGTTCAGAGCAGGTAGAAGCAGGTGAACTCAAATCCTATGCAACAGTTCTTGGCGCTGAATACACATACGATGCAAATGAAGCGATAAACAACGGTTATCCGATCTTTGTTTGCGAAGAAACAGAATCATTATTGACAGATGCATATTACTATGAAGTTTACAGTGAACGCAGTGATTATGCAGAAGACATTTCAAAAGCTTGTCCGACAGAGTGGGAAGCTTATATGAATGAAATGAACGCAGTCAAGGCTCTTATTAACGATGATAAGAATTCATCAGAAGAAGAAATGAACACTGCAATTGCTGCTTTGAATACTGCAAGAGATGCACTTAAAACAGCATATTACAAAGCAGAATCAGTAGTAATTCCGTGGAACGGCACAACTATACTTGAAGGAACAGAAATGGTTCCCGCAATTGTTGACGGTGCATGGGAAATCTACAGAGCAGAAGAACTTGCATACTTCGCTTCATATGTAAACGGCGGACAGAAGATGTCAGGCGTTACAGTCAAATTGATGAAGGATATAGACCTTGATGATATCAACTGGACACCCATCGGCGGTAACGGTTCAACAAGTATTTACTTCTCAGGTATCTTTGACGGTCAGCACCATAAGGTTTATGGTCTTAATATTGTATCAAAGACATACGCAGTAGGTTTGTTCGGCTTTGTCTTCGGTGCATCGGCAACAAACAAAGCATATATCAGAAACTTAGGTATTATCGAACCCACAGTATCATCAACTTATGCAACAACAACCAGCGGTAACTACGGTGTTGCTGCATTGGCAGGTGCAATTGAGTGGGCAGAGGTTGAACACTGCTTCGTTCGTGACGGTAGTGTAACAGCAGCATTCCGTGCGGCAGGTCTTGTAGGCTCAACAATTACAAAGACAGAAGCAAATGCTCAGGTAATCAGAAACTGCTATGTTCAGGGAACAACAGTTACATCAACAGGAACAAACACCTCACGTTCTTCAGCAGGTGCACTTGTTGCTTACAACAATGCAGGTATAACAGCAATCGAAAACTGCTATGTTGCAAACGTAACAATTTCATCAGAAC
>JAFRZS010000147.1 GCA_017442445.1 Clostridia bacterium | reverse complement strand
TTATATCACAACCGCTTCGGGCAAAATAGCAGTATCTTATAAAAAGCAGGACGGTAAGGTCTGCTTTGATATTGAAATACCCGAAGGTATAAATGCAAAATTTGTTTTTGAAAATAAAGAAACTGTTTTGAAAGCAGGAAAAAACACTATATGGAATTAACTGAAAATATTATTGTTCCCGAAAAGGCAATACTTGTATGTCTTAATACAGGTGAATATGATCCCGATGTTTCTCTTGATGAGTTGGAGGAACTTGCTAAAACTGCAGGTGCTGAGGTAGTCGCAAGAATGACACAAAACCGTCCCAAACCCGATCCGGCAACCTATATCGGTTCGGGCAGACTTGAGGAACTGAAGGAATTTTGTGAAGCAAATGAGATTGACCTCATAATTTTTGACAGTGAACTCTCCCCCTCTCAGCAAAGAAACATTGAAAACTTCTGTGATGTCCGAACAATTGACAGAACCACTCTCATTCTTGATATATTTGCACTCCGTGCGCGTTCGGGTGAGGGTAAGGTTCAGGTTGAATTGGCACAACTTCGCTATTCTTTGCCGCGCCTTTCGGGTAAGGGTATTGCTCTTTCACGTCTCGGCGGCGGTATCGGTACAAGAGGTCCCGGTGAAACCAAGCTTGAAAGCGACAGGCGCCATATCAGACGCAGAATACACTCACTTGAAGAAGAACTTGAAAAGCTTGAGCAACGCCGTGAAATACATCGCAAACGCCGTGAAAAAGACGGTGTTGAAACTGTTGCCATTGTCGGTTATACAAATGCGGGTAAATCCACTTTGATGAATGCATTGACCGATGCGGGAGTACTGGCAGAGGATAAACTTTTTGCAACACTTGATCCGACTTCACGTGCATTGACCTTGCCTGACGGAAGAAAGGTTCTTCTTGTTGATACGGTAGGTCTTGTAAGACGTCTTCCCCACCACCTTGTTGAAGCTTTCAAATCAACTCTTGAAGAAGCCGTAAGCGCTTCTCTGATACTTAATGTATGTGATATAAGTTCTGAGGAATACGCAGAGCATCTTGAGGTCACAAACAACCTTCTTCATGAATTAGGCTGTGAGGACAAACCGATTATATCTGTCCTTAATAAGTGCGACCTTGTTCCGTTTATGGACGATATCCCCGTAATAGGAAAAGCGGTTAAAATATCTGCACTCAATAAACGAGGTCTTGATGAATTACTTGAAACAATAGCAAAGACAATGCCTCCTACAAGAATGACAGTTGAGCTTTTATTCCCTTATAATCAGGGCGGTCTTGCAGCTAAAGTCAGAGCTGACAGTGTTGTTCTTGAAGAGGAATACCGAGCAGACGGAGTTTATTTAAAAGCTATCTGTGATATACAATTTTTAAACAAGGTGCAGGATTACATTCTGCCCACAAGTAAATAAATATAAAAGGAAGAGAACTATGAAAATTTTTGCAAACCATGCGCACACATTCCCTACAGAAATCAAACCAGAAGCTGACCATGATTCATTAAGACGATACCTTGATGAATGCGGTATTGATAAGTGTGTTGCATTTTCCTGCTTCAACAAGCTTATAAGAAATGCAGGTCTTGAAGTGGACACAAACCGTTATAATTATGAAAACATTAAAAACGATTCCCGTTTCGTCGGCTTTGGTGTAATTGATGAAACAAAGGATAATTTCGAAGAACAGATTGAACAGATTGCAGATTACGGATTTAAAGGAATCAAGGTTCACCCTCAGGCACAGGATTTAAAAATTGACGGTGAAAAGGCTTTCAGAATTTACGCAAAATGCGAAGAATTAGGACTCTTCATTTCGTTCCATTCAGGTATTCATTGGAACAGACTAAGAGATAACAAAGTAGAATTATTTGACGAGGTCGCTTACAATTTCCCGAAGCTTAATTTCTCAATGGAGCATATGGGCGGTTACAGTTATTTTAACGAAGCACTTGCTGTTATGGTAAATAACAAAAGAAGCTTCCCCCGCAGAATTTTCGCAGGTTGGACAACAATCAACAACTCCGGCGGTGCATGGTCAATTTCCGATGAACAGCTCAAGGTTTTACTCAAGCAGACATCTGACGATAACAGCATTTTCGGACTTGACTTCCCGTATAACAACGCAGAATACACAATTCGCGCTATTGATAGAATCAAAAACCTTGATATCCCCGAGGAATCAAAAGAAAAAATCCTCGGCAAAAACTTAGCATCAGTTTTAGGCGTAGAACTTTAATACATAAAAGACCATAGCTCAAATCAAATGATGTGAAGCTATGGTCTTTTTATTTTGCTTGATACTGTGTACACAAAAACGCGGCAGTTTTTCAACTGCCGCGTTTGTTTGTAATTTATTATTTCCAAAGAATCTTTGTTAATGCTTTGCCGAATGCTACTTCGATAGGTGTAGCTGTTGTCTGCTTGTCATTTTCAATAACATCAATAACTCTGTCAGCGATTGCCTTATGCTGTTCACCATTGGGATGTACAAGGGGAAGATATGTTGCCCAGAAATCAGGATCTGCCATTGAGAGTGATGTATATCTGAAGTCTGTAACGTCAACAAACTTATATGTATCTGCCCATTCTGAACCGTAAGCAATCCAGTTGTTAAGCTTTGCAATCGGAAGGTCAAAAATTCTGCCTCCCTTTACAGGTGAACCTGTGAAAGATACGTTGCCGAATGAGTTAACTGCGCTCAATACAACGATTTCAACGTCGGGGTTAACTTCATAGATTCTCTTGATGATTGCATCCCAATCTTCACGGAATACAGGATACTTAGCCTGAATGTTGTTGTATAAAGATGTTACCAACTTTAATGCTTTTACAAGTGAATCAAGAGTTTCAATAACTGAGAAGATTGAAGACTCTGCAGGAATCTTAGCTTTGAGATCCTCAAAGAACTGAATCGGATCATCATATCCCAAGAATGCAAATCCTAATGCATCGCCCATGATGTCGTTTGCGCCAACCTGGATTGTAATAAGGTCAGCATCAACAACTGCCTGGAAATAAGCATCCTTGTATGTATCCATGAACTCTTTTGTAACATTACTGTTACAGATCTTTGCATATTCCCAGTCCATCTCATATGTGGGATCGATGAGATAACGGATTTCACTTGTGCGATATCCGCCTGAACCGAAGGGCTTGAGTTCATAGCCTAATTCTTCAGCGATGATGCTGTGATAAGCGCCGGGAACCGGAACTCTGTTCTCATGCCAACCGTCAAGACCGTGAGCAGCTGAGTTACTGTCACCAAGACATGTGTAAACGGGTTTTGCTGGCTCAGCAAAGGCAAAGGAGCAAACGCCCATGCCCAAGAGCATTGTTGCAGCTAATGTAACTGCGATGATTGTGCGTAAAAACTTTTTCATTTCTAATTCCTCCGTTAATAGATTGTTAATAGATATATAATACACCTATTTTTGTAATTTTGCAATAGTTTCAGTATATCTTTTGTAAAAAAGATATATTTTTACGAAAAAATATGTTATTTAAAAATTATTTTCCTTCAGCATCAAGTGCCTTATCATAATCTTCAGCTAATTTATTGTAGTCTATCTTACCCATACCTGTATGCGGCATTTCGTCAACAAATTCAACACCTAACGGTCTGCCTCTTTCCTCAAGGTCTGTCTGATAGAGAGCAAGTAATTCCTCACGTACCTTGTCAGCATCAAATCCGGGATTAAGCTTTACGAATGTCTGAGGCATCTGTCCCTGAGCACGAGTTCTGTCCTTAACGCCGACAACTGCACAGCTTTCAACAGCTTCGTGCTTACCGACTAAGTCTTCTATCTGAACCGGGAATACCTTATGTCCGTCAAAACGGGTGATCATTCTCTTGATTCTGCCCTTGATGTAAACATAACCGTCTTCATCCATATAACCGAGGTCACCGCTATGTACCCATACAGTTCCGTCAGGATGCGTTCTGATAACATTATCAGTTTCTGCCTGATTGTTAAGATAGCCCTTCATAACTGTCGGTCCTGAAATGCAGATTTCACCGACCTCGTTGTATCCGATTTCTTCAGTTGTATCAGGTTTAAAAATTGCTATTGTTGTAGCAAGAAGCGGATAACCAACACTCTGGCTTCTGAAGTTACCGTTACAGCTGCATGATGCAGCAGAGCTTACCTCACTCATACCGTAGCCCTGTGAAAGCGGGAACTGTGCGCCGTGGCTCTTGAGGAAGTTATTGAGTTTTTCTTCAAGACCTATATTCATTGTGTCGCCGCCGCTGCCTGCAGTATAGAAGAAACTGAGATCAAATCCCTTCATCTCTTTACTGTTCATAAGCTTTTCGTACATCGCAGGAACCAGAAGTGTGTGTGCAGGACGGTATTTCTTGAAATACCAGCCTGCTTTTTCGGGGTCAAATTTCGGTACAAGAATAATCTCAAGACCAAGACTGAGCGGCATATGCAAACTTGCTACTATACCGTAAGATGAGAATGCAGGAATTATATTGAAAAATTTCTGATCTCTTGTGTAAGGAACTCCGCAGTTGTAGAAGGAGTGCATAACAGCATTAAAGCCGTCATTTGTAAGCATAACACCCTTGGGA
>JAFRZS010000146.1 GCA_017442445.1 Clostridia bacterium | reverse complement strand
TAGCGGGGAATTCCAATATCGTTTCCGCGTAACAGAGGATATTACGCTTATAGCTAAATATGAGTATGCGGGCAAAGTCAACAAAGTAACAATCAATGATTTCACAGTAATGTATAAAGACCCGTACAAACTTGCACCTAAGATTGAAGCTGATGAGGGTGTTGAGTATGAAGTTACATACACATCTTCAAATCCTGATGTTGTGACGGTTGACAAAAACGGCAACGTTTCAACAAATTACAGAGGTACAGCTACAATTACGGTAACTGTTAAGGATGAATTCGGCAACGAAGTCAAAGACACCTGTCAGGTGGAAGTCAAACTCAAATGGTGGCAGTGGATTATCTGGATTCTTCTTTGGGGTTGGGCTTGGTATTAATAATAAAAGTCCATTCACGGAAAGTTTCCGACAATAGAATAATAAGGTTCGGCCGTCCACTAAAAAACAGTGGGCGGCTTCTTTCTGCAATCAAGCCAGACAACATAAGATAAAAACAACGCCGCCCCACGCAGATTGTAACGTGGAGACAGGGGGATGGTTAGCGTGAAAGTGCAGAGTGCAAAATGCCTGACTGCGTAATGCAGAATGAAGGGTAGGGTTCACCCACACCCATACGCCTGAGGGCGAGGTAATAAGTAAGAGTGAAGATGTAAGAGGTTCGGGTGGACTGAAGTCCACACCTATAGTAATATGCTTCATTTTCATTTGTTGTGAGTGATTGAAAATCATGCGATGTTCTCTATGTTATATCTCTTACAAACAATAAACCGCACTATAGCAATCTGCTACGGTGCGGATTTGTATTTATAGATGTATATATATTTTTACACTCCGCTCAGGTCAAACGGCGGGGTGTATTCTGCTTTTGCTGAAGAAAAATCCTGTATATATGCGTTTTCTATTCCGCACAGATACATATAATCAATCGCTTTGTTGTATTCCTCTTCAGAAACGGTGCGTTGTAATTCAGGCAATTTGCACTGCGGGTTTGGTGTAAATTGGCTCATCAGGCTGAAAATTACCCTGTCACCGAATTGTGATGATACAAAATCAATAACATCAAGTGTGTTTTCAATTTCACCCGGTAACATAAGGTGTCGGATTATCATGCCTTTTTCCATAATGCCGTCTTTGTTGAGCTTAACTTCGCCCACTTGACGAAACATCTCAACAAGTGCTTTTTTTGCCGTTTCGGGATAGTCAGGTGCAAGTGAATATTTCTTTGCGATTGGTTCAGACATATATTTCAGGTCAGGCAGATAAATCTGAACCTTTCCTTCAATCAACCGGAGTGTTTCCGTGCTGTCATAACCGCCTGAATTCCACACGACCGGTACGGGCAGAGGTTCTTCAAGAGATTTTATGATTTCTTCTGTGAAATGTGTTGGTGTGACAAGGTTTATATTGTGAACACCCTTATCAATAAGTTCAGAATAAATTTCTCTGAGTCTGCTGACTGTTATTTCTTTGCCTACATAACCGGAACTGATTTCGTAATTCTGACAAAAAACACATTTCAGGTTACATCCGCTGAAAAATACGGTGCCCGAACCGCTGTGTCCGCTGATACAGGGTTCTTCCCAGAAATGTGGCATAGCACGGGCAATTTTCAGCGTGTTACCCACACCGCATATACCGGGTTTTATGCTTCTGTCAGTATTGCATTTTCTTGGACAAATATTACAGATCATTTTCCCAGATTATCCTTTCAAGACAGCTGTCTTTTTCCAGAATCAGAGTCAGAGCAGTTTCACATACTGCTCTGCTTTTTGAGTGTTTTTAAATTACATTTCTCTGTAAAGAGCAATTACCTTGCCGAGAATAAGTACCTCGTTCACTATAATAGGTTCAAACTCGTCATTCTCGGGTTGCAGACGGAAATGTCCGTTTTCCTTGTAAAAAGTTTTTACGGTTGCTTCATCTTCAATCAATGCGACAACAATCTCGCCGTTGCGTGCTGCCGGTGTCTTTTCAACAAAGACTATATCACCGTCTAAAATTCCTGCATTTATCATACTTTCACCTTTAACATGAAGCGCGAAAACAGTTTTGTCAGATGTAAGGTGACCTGAAAACGGAAGATATCTTTCAATCTGCTCAACTGCAAGAATCGGCATACCTGCAGTGACGGTACCTAAAAGCGGCACCTGAGTTACCATATCAGACTGGCCGACAATTCTTATAGACCTTTTGAGCATGGGGTCACGCGAAATATATCCTGCTTTTTCAAGCGCATCAAGACAAGCCTGAACAGAAGCAGTTGAACGAAGTCCCACAGCGGCACCGATTTCACGCACTGAAGGGGGAACACCGTCGCGCAACTTCTCTACAAGATAATCATAAACTTTTCTTTGAGTGTTATTGATATCCATTATTTCACAACCTTTCTTAAATCTGAAAACATTATAACATATAATCCTTGAAAATGCAAACATTTGTTTATAAAAAATTAAATGTTAATAAAATAAACGATAAATGTTAACCTGACATTCATACCATATTAACATTTTAACTTTAAAATCTAATTGTACCCGAGGACAGTACATGGTTTGTAAAGGGAGCCGCATCCTTTATAATTTATTTCGGGTACATTTTACCCCTCCTCAATAGCAACCCCCTCAAAAGAGAAAGGCTGTGACTTTACCCCGTCGCAGTCTTTTTTCTTTTATGGAAATAGTAAAAAAATAATGCTTTTTTTGAAAAATATATAAAAATACTTGCATTTATTTTTTAGTAGTGATAGAATATGTTTGTGGTATAACGACGAAAAGGGGGATTCTTTTTGAAAAAATCAAATAAAAAAACAACAGCTATTATACTTTCTGTTATATTGGTTCTTGCTATAGTACCGTTGGGAAGTGTTCTCTTAAAGACTACAGCAGCATCATATACAGGTAAATGCGGCGACAGTGTTAACTGGTCGCTTGACACATCTACAGGTGTACTTAACATCACCGGTACAGGCGACATGGCAACATGGACGACAAAGGAAGCTGTGCCGTGGAACAGTTACCGTGCTAATGTTAAGAGTGTCAAAATTGCTGATACGGTTACAAGTATCGGAAACTTTGCATTCTCGTCATGCACAAAACTTACAAGCGTGACAATGGGTACAGGTATAAAGACAATCGGCAAAGCTGCATTCTCTTTCTGCTCCACTCTTGCAAGTATATCAATTCCCAATTCGGTAACAAGTATTGAAATGGGTGCGTTTTCTTCATGCGTCAAACTTGCGAGTGTATCTATTCCTGCGTCTGTAAGGAATATCGGTGACTCGGTATTTGAATATTGTACATCGCTTAAAACAATTTCAATCCCCGATACAGTTACAAGCATCGGTGAAGGTGCATTCCTTGATTGCGGATATTACAGTACAAGCGATAACTGGTCAAATAGTGTATTGTACATAGGCAATCATCTTATCAGAGCTAAAAAAGATGTTGCAAGCAGCTATACAATAAAGTCAGGCACAAAGACTATTGCAAGATTTGCTTTTTCAGCTTGTACAGGACTTACAAGTCTGACAGCATCTGCAGATAATGCTAACTTCTCAAGTGAAGGCGGTGTGTTGTTCAATAAAGATAAGACTGTTCTCGTTCAGTATCCTATAGGAAAAACAACATCTTCATACACAATTCCTTCCACAGTTAAGAATATAGCTTACGGTGCATTCGGTTATACATCATCAAAACTTACAACAATCAACATTCCTGATTCAATCACAGCTATTGATAAGGGTGCGTTCATGTTTGCTAACGGTATCACAAAGGTTACAATAGGTAATTCCGTAACACGCATCGGTGAAGAAGCTTTTGCATTGTGTGCAGAACTTGCAGAAGTTGTAATCGGCAATTCTGTAACAGAAATTGCAGAAGATGCATTCTATTGCTGCAGAAAGCTTAAAACTGTAAGAATCGGTTATTCCGTAAAGACAATAGGCGCAGAAGCATTTGGCGCTTGTCACTACCTCAATAAAGTTTACTATGCATCAACAAAGGCTGATTGGAAAAATGTCAGCGTAGCAGCAGGTAATGACTATTTGAAAACTGCATCATACAGCTACGGCACAGCCCATGTACATTCTTACACAGAAAAAGTTGTAAAAGCGGCAACATGTAGTGAAGCAGGTACAAAAGAATTTTCATGTAGCTGCGGCAGCAAATATACAGAAACAATCCCTGCAACAGGCAACCACACACTTACACACAAGACAGTAGCTTCAACATGTAAAGTAGCAGGTTATGAATATGACTACTGTTCAGTTTGTGAAGGTACATTCAATAAGGTTGATCTTCCGCTTGCAACACACACTTATACATCAAAGGTAACAACTGAAGCAACTTGTGCAACAGCAGGTGTAAGAACATACACATGTTCTGTTTGCGGTGACAGTTACACAGAATCAATTCCTGCAACAGGCAAACACACACTTACACACAAGACAGTAGCTTCGACATGTAAGGTAGCAGGTTATGAATATGACTACTGTTCAGTTTGTGAAGGTACATTCAATAAGGTTGATCTTCCGCTTGCAACACACAGCTATACATCAGAGGTAACAACAGCTGCAACTTGTGCAAAAGCAGGTGTAAGAACATACACATGTTCTGTTTGCGGTAACAGCTACACAGAAGCAATCCCGGCAACAGGCAAACACAATTATGTCGGAACAGTAACAACAGCGGCAACTTGCGTGAAAGCAGGTGTTAAGACATACACATGTACAACATGTTCTGACAGTTACACAGAAGCAATTCCTGCAACAGGTAAACATACCACTACACATAAGACAGTAGCTTCGACATGTAAGGCAGCAGGTTATGAATATGATTATTGCTCAGCTTGTGAGGGCGTATTCAATAAGGTTGACTTACCTCTTGCAGACCACACTTACACATCAAAGGTAACAACAGCTGCAACTTGTGCGAAAGACGGCGTAAGAACATACACATGCGTATTGTGCAGCCACAGTTACACAGAAGTAATTCCTGCAACAGGTAACCACAAATATACAACAAGAGTAACAACGGCAGCAACTTGTGCGAAAGACGGCGTAAGAACATACACATGTACAACATGTTCAGATAGCTACACAGAGGTTATCCCTGCAACAGGCAACCACACACTTACACACAAGACAGATGCATCAACATGCAGTGAACACGGTTATGAATATGATTATTGTTCAGTATGCGAAGGTGTATTCAACAAGGTTGAATTACCGCTTGAACCCCATATTCACGCATCAAAGGTAACAAAAGCTCCGACTTGTGAAGAAGACGGTGTAAGAACTTACGAATGTGTATGCGGCGACAAATATACAGAAGTAATTCCTGCAATCGGACATAAGTTTGAAGACGGCGTTTGCCTCAACTGTTCAAAGGTGGAAAATATTGCAAGTCCCGAAAATTCACCGATTGTTATTGACAGAGAAAAGAAATTGATTTCAGGTATTGAAATGTCACTTGATACAGAGAACTTCCTCAAATCATTGGCAATCTCTGAAGATGTAACAGTATCAACAAGCACTGATATTATCGGTACAGGTACAGTAATTACAATTACAGATAAAGAAACAGGCGAAGTGATTGATACATTTACAGCAGTAGTTTTCGGTGACTACAACGGCGACGGTCTTGCAGACATTGAAGATGCAACATATTTCTCAGCGATTGCAAACTTTGAAATCTTCGATTACTATGAGCATGAATATCTCTTTATGGCAGCTGATGTCAACGGTGACGGAGTTGTTGATACAATGGACGAAGAAGATATGTTCGCAGTAACAAACTTTGAAGCATACATTGACCATACAATTACAAGCGGTTCAAAAGTAGTAAGATACTAAAAATCGAAAGTACAAATAGCACAAAGAGGCTGTAAAAAAACGAATTTTTTTACAGCCTCTTTTTTAAGGGAATAGGAAAAAAAGATGAAGAACGGACAAACCGAGCAAAATCAAGGCTTCAGCCTTAATTTTGTATGCCCGAAGGCGTACAAAGGTACGCCGAGCGGTGAGGTTTGTTCGTAGTATAAAACATAAAAGCTGTTCGTTTTTTGATATTTTATGCATATTTATGGGGTTCTGTAGGCTTTATACCTGCAGAACCCCCTTATTCTATGCGGTTTTATGC